>JAFYQN010000026.1 GCA_017559885.1 Clostridia bacterium | reverse complement strand
GTTAACGCTACGTTAAAGTTAAGCATTGTCGAAGAATATGACGAATACTTTATTTCTGATTACAGCAGTGGTGTATACACTACTGCAAATATGATTAAACTAAAAAAATCAGGCGATTATAATCTTTTTTATAAAACAGCGGGCAATATTCGTTCTTATGTAAAAAATACGATTTCATCACGTTTTAACGGTGATACGTCAGGTCTTTTGGTAGCGCTTACTACAGGTGACAAAACTTTAATTAGCGATAAATTTTTAGCCAATATAAAAACAACGGGTATAAGTCACGTAGTCGTAGTATCGGGTATGCATTTAGCAATTATTATGATGGCGGTATTTTGGTGCCTTGATAGAATGTTTTATAACAAATACATTAGATGCCTTGTATCGCTAATATCCGTAATTCTTATTTCGGCAGTATGCGGTTTTACTATGTCTATATCAAGGGCAGGAGTAATGTTTGTTATAGCGTCTTTGGCTCCTGCTTTCAGTCGTGAAAATGATTCGCTTAGTTCTCTTTTAACGGCGGTCACGGCAGTGCTTATTAGCGCCCCTTTTGCAATATTTAATATATCTTTTCAACTTTCGGTTTTATCAACCCTTGCAATTGTTTGGGTTGTACCATACTACTCAAAATTAATACAAAAAAAGTTTAATATAAAGTCAAAAATATTAAAGTTTTTAATCGATACTTTTTTGTGTTCAATATTTGCAATAATTTTTACTTTGCCCGTAATTATAAAAACTTTTGGTTTTGTATCGATTGTATCTCCAATTACAAATTTTATAATCTCTTATCCTGTAATGATAGCGCTTATTTTTAACATTGCCTCTCTTGTTTTGTCGACGATACCACTAATAAGGGTAGTAAGTACTGTTTTGTTTTTTGTTGCAGGTGTTTGCTCTCGATTTATTGTTTTTATAGTAAATTTGATTGCTAAATTACCCATAACTGTTGCCGTACTTCCACAAAGCGCATTTTGGTGGGCGATATTACTTATTGCGATGGTTATAGGTTTTATGTATATTTATGAATTTAAAAAGAAAAGAAGTGATTTAAATGCCAATAGTGTTTGAAGACGTTTTACGAAAAGATATATCAAGCAAGCGTTTTGCAAGCGTTTATCTTATTTTTGGTGATGACTCATACCTTAAAAATTATTATAAAGATGCTTTGGCAAATAAATCTTACGATGGCGACCCGTTTTTTAACCTTCAAAAATTTGAGGGCGACTGCGATTTGCAAGAGGTTTTTGACGCGGTAAATCAGTTTCCTATGATGGCAGACCGCAAGTGTGTTGTGCTAAGTGATTTTGATTTTGAACACTGCGCAAAGGATGATTTTGACCGACTTTTAAATCTCATTGCCGATGCAAACGACACCTGTGTTTTGGTTATATGCTTTGATGCTATCGAATTTGATGCCAAGCGAGGCGCCAAAGAAAAAAAGATTATTTCTGCAGTCGAAAAGGTGGGCGGTGTTGTAGCCGAAGTTAACCACCGTAGTATTACGGCTCTTGTAAAAATGCTTTCCGACGGCGCAAAAAAACGCGGTTGCAGTTTTAGTGAAATCGCTGCGCGACATCTTATTGAAATATCGGGTAACGATTTAAGCACGTTACAAAATGAACTTAATAAACTTTGCGCTTTTGTGGGTAGTGGTGAAATTACTAAAGAAACAGTCGAGCAAATTGCCGTTAAATCGGTTGACGCTTCGGTTTATGAATACGTTAAACAAATTTTTGCAGGCGACGTTTCTACAGCGCTTAAAATGCTTGACGATATGTTTTTTATGCGCATAGAACCAATGGCAATTTTAAGTGTTGCGGCATCAAGTTACGTCGACATTTATCGCGCTAATGCCGCTAATATTAAAGGCGTTAATAAAGCCGATATCGCTAATGATTTTAAATATCCAAAAAACAAACTGTTTTTAATAGACCGTGCTACCCAAACACTTAAAAAGTTTAATAGCGCAAAACTTCGACTTAGTTTAGAGGCGATTGCCGATGCCGACAAATCACTTAAAAGTTTTGGCGCCGACCCTCGCGCAGTGCTTGAGCAATTAACCATAAAACTTGTCTATATATTAGCAAAGGGTGAATCGGTTTGATTAAACTTAATGAGGCAGTAATTGTTGAGGGTAAGTACGATAAAATCACCCTTGAAAACATAATTGACGCGACCATCATTACAACCAATGGTTTTAGCATTTTTAAAGATAGGGAAAAATGTCAACTAATAAGCCGTTTAGCGCAAAAAAATGGTATTATTGTTATGACCGATTCCGATAGCGCAGGTATGCTTATTCGTTCCCATCTAAAACAAATATGTCCCGATGGTAACGTTATTAACGTTTACGTGCCTCAACTTGCCGGTAAAGAAAAACGCAAAACCAAACAATCAAAACAAGGTTTGCTTGGCGTTGAGGGTCTTGATAAACAGGTTATTATCGACGCGCTTGCCCGTAGTGGAATAACGGGACAAGAATATGCAAGTAAATCGAAAAAAACAATAAGCAAAATCGATATGTTCACACTTGGTCTT
>JAFYQN010000193.1 GCA_017559885.1 Clostridia bacterium | reverse complement strand
TACACCAATGCGCGGCGACGTAATGCGTGGTAAAAAATTACCTGCTCGCGTAAAGAGCGACAAGATGAAATCGCTTCTTTGCGGTATGGGCTGTTACGAAATTGCAACATATTCATTTATCGCCTCAGGCGCGCTTGATACTCTTAATCTTGCTGATGATGACGCTCGCAGAAATGCAGTAAAACTTATCAACCCATTAGGCGATGAGTATTCAACCATGCGCACACAGCTTGTTACAAGCATGCTTACCGTTATGGCTACGAACATCAATCGTAAAATTGAGGCAGGTAGATTCTTTGAAGAAAGCAAGCGCTTTGTTCCAAAATCTTTGCCTGTAACAGAGCAACCAGACGAACTCCCGACACTTTGTATCGGTCTTTACGGCAAGGACGAAGATTTCTTTACGCTTAAAGGCATCGTAGAAGAAATTATGACCCTCTTTGGCGCGCACACACAGTACAAACGCTCAAACGAGACATATTTGCACCCCGGTCGTCAGGCAGAGGTTTTGGCAAATAACGTATCATGCGCAGTACTCGGCGAGGTTCATCCTGCTGTTGCAAAGAACTACGACATCGATACACGCGTTTACGTTGCCGAAATTAAACTTGACGTGCTTTACGCTATAAATAAGCGTAAGACCACATACAAACCACTTCCAAAATTCCCTGCGGTTGAGCGTGACTTTGCAATGCTTTGCGATGCCGACATTCCCGTTGGCGATTTGGAAAAGGCAATTATATCAGGCGGCGGAAGATTGCTCGAAAAGGTAGAACTCTTTGATGTATATCAAGGCGCGCAAATACCTGAAGGTAAAAAAAGTGTAGCGTATAGCGTATGGCTTCGCTCAAGCGAGGGTACTTTAAGTGACGCTCAAATTGAAGAAACAAGCGGTAAAATTATTGCAAAACTTGAAAAAATGGGAGCGGAACTTCGTAAATAACGGTTGTTAAAACAAAATTAAAACAATCTTATTAAATTTTCTCTTGAAATTTTAAGTATTGCAGTATAAAATAAAGATAATAATAAAATTATAGCGAGGTGCTTATTATGAACGATAGAACCATGACCTTTTCAATCGGTGACCAAACCGAGCAAGAAATTAGAAACATTTTAACAATAGTTTATGATTCTTTAAAGGAAAAGGGTTATAACCCGATTAACCAAATCATAGGTTATATTTTGTCGGAGGACCCCACTTACATCACAACTCATAATAACGCCCGTAATCTTATCCGTCGTATTGACCGCGACACATTGTTGCAGTCCCTTGTGCGTTATTATCTTACTGCGTAATAATTAAACCTTAAAGTCCCTGCTTTAGCGGGGACTTTATTTAAATATTTACAGAACAGGATACTATTATGGATATAATCAAGAGTACACTCAATATCGGATGTGAAAAACCATTTACGTTTTTACATGTTTCCGATATTCACCTGACTGAAACCGACGAAAATGATTCTCTTGCCCGAAAAGAATTTGCCGCTGCCCGTAAGCGTGGATTTTCGTTTTCTTTGTCAACAATAAATTTCATTAAAGACTATGTTAGAAAAACCGGCTATACTTTAATAAATACGGGCGATATGTTGGATTTTATCACGCCGAAAAATCTACTTATCGCACGAGAATTTGTCAAAGATACAAATATGATAATGTGTACAGGAAATCACGAATACTGGAATTGCCCAAACAATCGTTTTCATTATGATGATATACAGCAAACCCATGCGCAAAGAGACTCGACGCTTGATAAGGTTGAAAAAGCGCTTGGTATAGACGTACGTTTTTCGTGCCGAGAGATAAACGGCGTAAATCTGGTTTGCATAGACGACTCAAATTACAATATAACACAAGAGGATTTTGAAAAATTAAAAAAGGTAGAGGCTGGGGGTAAGCCGATTCTTTTGTTTATGCATATTCCGCTTGATTCAGAGCATATTCAGATCAACCATGAGTTTCCCTTAAATGCGCCAAAACAGTATTTTAAAGATTGTCATCCCTTGGTAGCAAAAGAGAGAACCTCTGATGAACTGACCTGTTATATTTGTGATTACATACGCCATTCTCCGCTTATAAAATGCGTTTTTAGCGGTCATATGCATTACAATAAAGAAATTATCGGGTTAGATTCACAAGACCAGATAATTACAGGAATAAACACAATAAGAGAAATTACTGTAATATGATTTTTGTTAAACTGCTGATAGCTATAAACTATCAGCAGTTTTTGTTTAACTTTTATTTTGCGTTGTGCATTCATTTTAGTCTTGATAAAAATCATATTATATGTTAATATAATATGAATACTTATATACTGTGAAAGGGGAATATGCTTATGTCAGATAACCGCGCAATAGGCGTTTTTGATTCGGGGCTTGGCGGACTTACCGTTGCTCGAGAAATTATGAAACTGTTACCTCGTGAAAACATAGTTTATTTTGGCGATACAGGTCGCGTACCTTACGGAACAAAAGGTCGCGATACTATACGTAAATACTCTCTTCAAGATGAACGCTTTTTGCTTTCTCACGACGTTAAGATGATTGTTGCCGCTTGCGGTACGGTATCTTCGGTGGCGGCTGATACGGCAGAGCAATTACCCGTTCCTTTTATAGAAGTGGTATCCCACTCGGTTCGCGCGGCAGTTTCTACTACCAAAAACGGCAAAATCGGTATTTTGGCAACAAGCGCGACAATTAATAGCGGCGCCCACAAAAAACAAATACTCCAGCTTTTGCCCACTGCCAAAGTCGTAGAAGCGTCAGGCACGTTGTTAGTCCCCATTGTAGAAGAGGGTTGGACCGATATTGACGATGCGGTCGCAATAGAAACCTTAAAACGCTATCTTAAACCTATGATGGACGAAGGCGTTGATACGCTTATATTGGGTTGCACACATTTCCCCGTATTATCAAGCATAATACGAAAAGTTTTGGGCAATTCGGTAACACTTATAAATATGGGTGAGGCAACCGCTAAGGCAATAGGCGAAATTTTAAAACAAACCGACAGTTTAAATGACGGTACCACTGCCACAAATCATAAATTTTACGCAAGCGACAAAACCGACGCATTTGTTGGAACTGTAAACATACTGCTTGGCGACTATAATAAAGATTTTGGGATTGAACAGGTAGATATTGAAAAAGTATGAAAAAAGTTTTAGTAAAAATTAAAGGAACACAAGGTCTTGACGGACAAAAAGACGTAATAGAACTTAGTACCGAGGGTACGCTTAGGGTGTTTGAAAACGAATATACCATCACCTACTCCGAAGACCAAACGGTAGAGGGTTCAAAAACCAAAACGCTTCTTACCATAACGGAGGATAACACCGTTATTTTAGAACGTCGTGGCGACCTTAATTCCCGACTTATAATAACCGAGGGCGAGAGAAATTCTTGTCTTTACGCCATACCACAGGGTTCGCTTACCCTTGGCATTTACGGCAAAGAGGTTAAATGCAATATAAACGAGTCGGGCGGTAGATTAAAAATGGTTTATACAATAGATGTTGATCTTCAACCTTTAAGCGAAAATGAGGTTGAAATTTTAGTGGAGGAAAGATAAAAATGTCAGTATTAGTAAATGAGGCAAAAAAACAAATTGAAACTTTACTTGTCACAGCGGCAAAAACCGCTATGGAAAAGGGCGATTTGCCACAAGCAGAACTTGCCCCCTTTAAGGTAGAGGTTCCTGCCGACCGTAAAAACGGCGACTATGCTGTAAACGCAGCAATGGTTTGGGCAAGAGGTTTTAAATCGGCTCCTCGCGCTATTGCCGAAAAACTTATGGAAAATGTAAATTTTGAAAATACTTTTATTGAAAAATACGAAATTGCAGGACCCGGTTTTATAAACCTATTCTTGTCGGACAAGTATTACGCCGATATTATTGCCGACGTTATAGCAAAGGGCGACGACTACGGTAAAAGCAACTACGGCGAGGGCAAGCGTGCGCTTGTAGAGTTTGTTTCGGCAAACCCAACAGGACCTATGCATATAGGTAACGCTCGCGGCGGCGCGTTGGGTGACTGCTTGGCGGCGGTAATGGCTGCCGCAGGTTATTATACCGAGCGTGAATTTTACATTAACGACGCAGGCAACCAGATAAACAAATTCGGTCTTTCTCTTGATTTAAGATATCAACAAATTTATGCCGACGGCGTAGAAATGCCCGAAGACTCATATCACGGCGAGGATATTATAAATCATGCGAAAGCGTTTGCCGAAATCAACGGCGATAAATATATGTCCATGGACGAGGCAACTCGTCGCAAGGCATTAGTAGAGTTTGCATTGCCTAAGAATATTCAAGGACTTCAAGATGACCTTCGCAAGTATCGTATTGAGTATGATACTTGGTTCCGTGAAAGCACCCTTCACAACAATGGTGAAGCGGCGCGTATTGTAGAACTTCTTAAAGAAAGCGGTCATACCTACGTACAAGAGGATGCGCTTTGGTTTAAGGCGACCGATTTTGGTTGCGATAAAGACTTTGTACTCGTTCGCGCAAACGGTGTGCCAACATACGTAGTGCCCGATATTGCTTACCACTACAATAAATTACAGGTTAGAAACTTTGACAAAGCAATCGACATTTTGGGTGCCGACCACCACGGCTATGTGCCAAGACTTAAAGCGGCTCTTACCGCTTTGGGTGTTGATGCTGACCGCCTTGACGTTGTACTCATGCAGATGGTACGACTTGTGCGTGATGGCGAGGTTATAAAGGCATCAAAACGTTCGGGTAAGGCAATCACACTTGTAACTCTTCTTGATGAAGTGCCCATTGATGCCGCAAGATTTTTCTTTAATCTTCGCGAGCCCAATTCACACTTTGACTTTGACCTTGACCTTGCAGTTAGCGAATCTAACAGCAACCCCGTTTACTACGTTCAGTATGCGTACGCTCGTATTTGCAGTATTTTGCGAAACCTCGCAGAAGACGGCATCACAAAACGCGACTGTACCGCCGACGAACTATCGCTTCTTAAAGCGCCTGAAGAGCGCGAACTTATTATTCATATTTCGGCTCTTACAGACGAAATCATAAATTCGGCAAAAGCTTATGACCCTGCGCGTCTTACACACTACGTAAACGAACTTGCGACAAAGTTCCACAAGTTCTATGCCGCTTGTCGTGTTAAGGGCGATGACGAAGCGCTTACTCAAGCGCGTCTTAACCTTTGCTATGCAACAAGCATAGTAATTAAAAACGTGCTTGATATGATGAAGATATCTGCGCCCGAAAAGATGTAATGCAAGAAAGGAAGTATCTGTTATGAAAATGGATAATCGTAATTTGACTATGCTTATGGACCTTTATGAAATGACCATGGCAAACGGCATAATGCAAAGCGATATGCGCGACACCATTACATATTTTGATATGTTTTTCCGTCGTGTGCCCGACTCGGGCGGTTATGCCATTATGGCAGGTATTGAACAACTTATAGATTATCTTAACAATCTGCACTTTGATGAAAGCGATATTGAATATCTTAAATCGCTTGGACTTTTTTGCGATGAGTTTATCGATTATCTTCGCGATTTTAAATTTGAGTGTGACGTTTGGGCAGTACCCGAAGGCACACCTATTTTCCCCAATGAGCCAATTGTTACAGTGCGCGGTCCCGCAATTCAGGCAATGCTTATCGAAACAATGGTACTGCTTACCATTAATCACCAATCTCTAATCGCCACCAAGGCAAACCGTATCGTGCGTGCCGCAAAAGGACGTCCCGTTATGGAGTTTGGCGCTCGTCGCGCTCAAGGCGCCGATGCCGCATACTATGGCGCTCGCGCCGCAATAATAGGCGGTTGCAGTGGCACTTCTGACCTTAAAACCGCAAAAGATTTTGGCACAAAAGCGGTTGGTACAATGGCGCACAGTTGGGTGCAACTTTTCCCCGACGAATATACCGCCTTTAAAACCTATGCCGAAAAATATCCCGACAGTTGTATGTTGCTTGTAGACACCTACAACGTTTTAAAATCGGGCATACCAAACGCTATCAAGGTTTTTGATGAGGTTATAAAACCGCAAGGATTTAGACCGCTTGGCATTAGAATAGATAGCGGCGATATTGCCTATCTTTCTAAAAAAGCGCGTAAAATGCTTGATGATGCCGGTTATACCGACGCGAAAATTTGCGTTTCTAACTCACTTGATGAGCATCTTATTCGCGATATGGATATGCAGGGCGCTTGTATTGACAGCTATGGCGTTGGCGAGCGACTTATTACAGCGTCAAGCGAGGCAGTTTTTGGCGGTGTGTATAAACTTGTCGCAACCGAGCAAGACGGAGTTATTACACCAAAGATTAAGATTAGCGAAAACATTGCAAAAATTACCGTTCCGGGTGTTAAAATTCCGTGGCGACTTTACGACAAAAACACTAACAAAGCGATTGCTGACGTTATTACGCTTAATTACGAAAAAATTGACGACTCAAAACCATACGAGATTTTTGACCCAACATATACTTGGAAGCGTAAGACAGTAACCGATTTTTACGCTCGCAAACTTCAGGTCAAGATTTTTGAAAAGGGCGCTCAGGTTTACACATCACCATCTGTTTCGGAAATTTCCGCTTTGCGTGAAGAGTTGGTTAACAATCTTTGGGATGAGGTTAAGCGCTTTGAAAAACCGCATACCTATTACGTTGACTTAAGTCAGGACTTATGGGATCAACGAAACGAATTGCTTAATAAGGCAAACAAAAAATAAAAGGAGAAATAAAATGAAACGTTTTTTATGTTTGGTTTTATGTATTATGTTTGTTCTTTCGCTTACCGCTTGCGGCAGTGAACACGATACCGATATAAAATCTTATGCAAAGCAAGGATTAATTGACGGCGTCGACTACAAACTTGGCGACGATGTCGACAAAACAAAAAGCGCGCTTAGCGCCAAGTATGAATCCTTAAAAAACGGCGAGAGCGATTTTGCCGAAGAGGATGAAGCGTTTTATTACGATTTTGAATCAGGCGAATATACCGTTATGACCGATGGCGAAATTAGCTGTTGTTATCTTACTGAAGATAAAGACGCAGGCATCACCCATATTATAAAGGTTGGCGGCGCATACGGATTTAACATCGGCGCTATGTCTACCGAACTTCGTGACACTATGTCAGAAATGGGTTTTGACGCTACCGAGCGCGAGGCAGAAAAAGGCGAGTTGTTCTTTTTGCCGTCAAGCCCCAATATGACCGTTTTGGAATACGAAGTAAAGGATAACACCATATTATTTGTGTTTACCGACCATGCTTTAACCGCTACGGTAATACACTAAAATTAAACTTAGGAGAAATCAAACCCCCTTATGATATTAGACGAACAAAAAATTGCAGGCACTTTTCCCGCAATGGCATTGCGCGGACTTGTTGCCTTCCCCGAAATGTTGTTGACGCTTGACGTCGGCAGAAAGAAATCGGTTAACGCGCTCCAGTTTGCAATGGATAAAAACGTACCGATTTATCTTGTAACACAAAAAGACATCGCAGTAGAAGACCCCGACTCATCTCATCTTTATGATATGGGTTGTCTTTGCCGCGTGCGCCAGGTGCTTAAAATGCCCGACGGCGGCGCAAAGGTGCTCGTTAAGGGTCTTTACCGCGCGCGACATATTAATTTTAACGACAACGGCAAGCACTTTGTAGCCACCATAGAAAAATGCGAAGATAAAGATATCAAAAACCGCGAGGTTTACGTAGAAAGTCTTATCCGCCGTATTCGATCAGAGTTTGAACGTTATGCCGTAGTGGCTCAAAATTTGCCCGAGGATATTATTCTTACTGTTGCAACCAACGAAAATCTTTCATCGCTTTGTGACTTTATCGCCTTTAATATCCCGGCGCCTTTTGATGACAAACAGTATGTACTTGAACAACTTAATATAATAACTCGAGCAAAGATTTTGCTTGAACTTATTTCAAAAGAGCGCGAGGTTACCGAAATTGATAACCGTATCGGGCAAAAAACTCGCGCGCATATTGACGAAAATCAACGCGATTATTATCTCAAAGAGCAAATGCGCGTCATAAGTGAAGAATTATACGGCGACGAAGCGGCAAACGAGATTGAAGAATATCACGAAAAAACCGAAGCGCTAAATGCAAGCGATGAGGTAAAAGAAAAAATCCATATAGAGATTAATAAACTTTCAAAAATGCCCCAAGGCGCTCACGAAAGCACGGTATCTCGCGCATATATCGAGGCGTGTCTTGCGCTTCCTTGGAACAATTGCGACGACGCGGTTGTAAATATCAAAAAGGCGGCAAAAATTCTTGACCGTGATTTTTACGGTATGACCAAGGTAAAAGAACGCATTTTGGAAATGTTGTCGGTTTACGCCCTCTCGCCCGAATCAAAGGGCAATATCCTTTGTCTTTATGGCCCTCCTGGTGTTGGTAAAACCTCTATCGGCAAAACCATTGCCGAATGTATGGGTAGAAAATACCAACGCATATCATTAGGCGGTATGCATGACGAGGCCGAAATTCGCGGTCACCGCAAAACCTACATAGGCGCAATGACAGGCAAAATTTTGACCGCTATCAAAAATGCAGGAACGTCTAATCCGCTAATACTACTTGATGAAATCGACAAATTGGGTTCGGATTATAAAGGCGACCCTGCAAGCGCGCTACTTGAAGTGCTTGACCCCGAACAAAACTGCAACTTTACCGACAACTTCCTTGAAATGCCATACGATTTAAGCCGCGCGGTATTTATTACCACAGCAAACTCGCTTGATACTATACCGGCGCCGCTTCTTGACCGTATGGAAGTGGTATCGCTTGACGGTTACACTCGCGAAGAAAAGTTCAATATTGCAAAACGTCATATTGTTCCTCGCGAAATCGAAGCGCACGGATTAAGCAATAAAAATTGTCACTTTGCCGATAGCGCTATATATGGCATTATAGATTTTTATACCCGTGAGGCAGGCGTGCGTAAGTTGCAACGCACTATTGGTTCGCTTTGCGGCAAGGCGGCAAAACGCATTGCCGAGGGTAGCGCAAAAAGGGTAAATATTAAAGCTTCCGACCTTGAAAGTATGATAGGTCATAAAAAATATCGCCCCGAGATTATACTTCCACGTGATGAAGTTGGTATAATAAACGGACTTGCCTGGACACAGGTTGGCGGAGAAATTATGCAAATGGAAGTAGCCGTGCTTGAAGGTAGCGGAAAAACCGTACTTACGGGTAATCTTGGCGACGTTATGAAAGAGTCTGCCGAAGCGGCAATTACGTTTGTTAGAGCAAACGCCGCAAAATACGGTATCGACACCGAATTTTACAAAACAAAAGATATCCATATCCACGCAACCGAATCGGCCGTACCAAAAGACGGTCCAAGCGCAGGCGTTACAATCACAACCGCGCTTATTTCGGCCCTTACGGGTAGAGCTGTGCGCCGTGACATCGCTATGACGGGCGAGGTTTCTATTCGTGGTAGAGTGCTTGCGATTGGCGGACTTAAAGAAAAGGCGATGGCGGCATATCGCGGCGGCGTAAAACGCGTGTTTATACCGCACGACAATATCCCCGATATTGACGAGGTAGACGCCAAGGTGCGCGAAAACCTTGAGTTTATACCTGTGCAATACGTTTCTGAAATTATTGATAGAGCTCTTTTACCGTTTGATGCGCAAGACGCAAAAAGTGAAACCTATCTTCACGAAGCGCAGGTAAAATCTCACGCTATAAGAAATTAAAATTTTAAAATGTAGGGGAGGGGTCTCCCCTCCCGCAAGATTAGATATAAACCAAACGGGAGGCGAAACGCCTCCCCTACGAAAATGTTTTTAGAGGTGACCGTATGAACTGGAACAAAGTAGATTTTGAAGCCGCATTTGGCACGCTTGAACAACTTACAGAATCAAACCTACCCGAAATTTGTTTTTCGGGTCGCTCAAATGTTGGCAAATCTTCTCTAATAAATAAGATACTAAATCGCAAATCTATTGCGCGCGTTAGTTCTACACCAGGCAAAACAGTAACCATTAACTTTTATCGTTTGCCCGAGTTTCGTTTGGTGGACCTACCCGGTTATGGTTATGCCAAGGTTGCCGATAGTGAACGTGAGCGTTGGGCAGAGCTTATGGAAGGATATTTCCGTACCGACCGCAACATTAAGCTTTGCTTGCAACTTATCGATATGCGCCATCCTGCTACCGAGTTCGATATTTCAATGCTTGAGTTTTTGGCTCATTTTGAAATACCTTACGCAGTAGTTCTTACCAAGTGCGACAAATTAAACAAAACCGAGTTTAACAATCGCCTTGCATTGCTAAAACAAGAACTTGGCGACTTGGGCGAGGGTGTTACAATTGTTCCGTTTAGCGCGCTTAAAGGCACAGGCGCCGACGACGTACGAAAGACAATAGAGCTCGCGATAGAGGAAAATTGATATGAACTTTACCAAAATTGCGCAAAATAGACAATCTTGCCGAAAATTTGATAACGCAAGGTTGGTTGAAAGCGAAAAGTTAGATGCAGTTTTGCGCTCTGCAAGACTTTCGCCATCGGCATGCAATGGTCAACCATACCACATTACCGTTTGCACAGGCGATACAGCCAACAATGTAGCCAAGGCTACGCAGAGTATGGGTATGAACAAGTTTTCTACCAATGCTCCGGTGCAACTGGTTATATCAGAGATGCCATACTGTCGCACGGCGGCTGTTGGCGCAAAGCTAAAGCATAACGATTATCGCTCTATAGACATCGGTATCCTAGCGGCATATATCACTGCCGAAGCCACTGCGCAGGGGCTGGGCAGTTGTATTTTGGGTTGGTTTGACAACGACAAAATCAAGTCGATTTGTCAACTAAACGAGGACGTACGACTGGTAATATGCATAGGATATGCCACACCCGACGATAAACTACGCGACAAAAAAAGACAAGATTTAGAAAAAATAGTAAGCTACAAATAACAAAAAACCCGCCGAATGATCGGCGGGTTTTTATATTAGTTAGCGTTTGATAGCAGTCTGTGGTGCCGCAAATCTACTATCTAATTTACTGCATTGACAACAGACGCTTTAAAATGATATAATACGTTTATAAATGGCTTCTCGATTAAGGAGGGTTACAATGAAAAAAACAATCTCTATTTTATTAACCGTGGTTTTGCTTGTTTCTATAGTTAACTTTGGTTCGTTTAATGTCAACGCGGAATGTAGCAAGCACGTTTATACCAATGCTTGTGATACGCTTTGTAATGAGTGTGGATCGCAAAGGGTTTTCATTACTCATGATTATGACGATTGCTTTATAGGTCGTGAGGATAACGTGGAGTATCTACGCAATTGGCAAAAAACCGTCAACAACACGGGAATGTATGCAATACAACCCGTTTTAGATTCACAGTATTTTACTCACCACTATTTAATTGTTATCGACGCAAATGGTGGCGAAGTAAAATTTAACAACCAAGCAAACGGATGGCCTTTGGTTAAGGGAGAAAGCTACACCTTAACACTAAGTTGCCTTTACGACGACGTTGAACTTGAACGTATAGATTTTAATCTAGTTAAATTGGGCGACGCGCTATATCCTGACACAAATCCGTTTGATTGGTATTACGATGCCGTGTGCTACGTTACGGGCGCAGGAATTATGAGCGGATACTCAAACGGTAATTTTGGAACGAGCGACAGCATTCAAAGACAGGATTTTCTTGTTATGCTTGCACGTTTTGACGGCGTTGATCTTGACACGTACAGTGCAATAGAAACAAATTTTCCCGACGTACCGGAGGATAGTTATTTTGAAGCTGCGGTGAACTGGGGCGCGCAAAATAACATAGTACGCGGTTACGAAGGCGGAAAATTTGGAGTAGGCGATAACGTTACGCGCGAACAACTTGTAACATTTTTATATAGATATGCTCAATACAAAAATATCGACGTAAATGTTGATGACGGCGCAAAGGACAATTTTGCCGCGCAGTATATAGATTTTGGCAAGGTGTCGGAATTTGCGAGCAAAGAAATGGTCTGGGCGCTCGAAAACGGTGTTATAAGTGGCAAAAATGCAACAACCCTCGCACCGCAAGGCAATGCGCAAAGATGTGAAGTTGCAAAGATTATGTATAACAACTTTAAAAACAATATTTTGCCCGTTATTAAATATTGTTTCCATACTTATAGCGAAGCAACCTGTACCGCGCCAAAGACCTGTTCTAAATGTCAAAAAACAATAGGGTTCCCGTCCTCGCATACCTATGATGAGGCGAACTGTGTTACACTTAAATCTTGTGTAAACTGTGGTCGCACATCAGGCACGTATGGCGACCACTCATTTGTTGAGGCAACCTGTACCGAACCCGAAACCTGTATCTATTGCGGCGGAGTTCGTGGTGAAAAACGAGGCCATACCTACGTTGCAGGCGAGTGCGTAAATCTAAACAGCGGCGAAATATGTAATCATTTTAAAGATGACTATTGTCCAAAACTTTTCTTTACGGGCGATATGTCTAAAATCACCGACCCTGCACAAACAAGCAAAAAAATAGAATGCGATATTAATTTTGAGTATAGAAGCGCTAATCAAGTTGTAAACGGTGCTGCAAAGATTAAAATACAGGGTAGTTCAAGTACTAAATACGCTAAAAAGAATTACACCATCAATTTCTACGAGGATTCAAACTATTCCAACAAGAAAAAAATCGACGTAGGTTGGGGTAAGCAAAGCAAATATTGCCTTAAAGCCAACTGGATTGATAAAACCCATTCGCGAAACATAGTTTCGGCGCGAATTGCCAGCAAAGTTCAGGCAAAATACAGCTTGTTTACCGTGGCGCCGCATAATGGCACAATCGACGGTTTCCCTGTTGAAATATATATAAACGGTGAATTCCACGGACTTTATACCATGAATATTCCAAAAGATGAGTGGATGTTTGGTATGGACAAAAACAATCCAAATCACATTGTAATTTGCGGCGAAAACTGGAATGACCCCGTTTTGTTTAAGTCTGTACCAACCGACCTTGAAGACTGGACGGTCGAAGCAGGTCCTGAAGACGACGCCACACTCGAAAAGGTTCAACGTTTGGTTGATTTTGTTCTAAACAGTAGTGACGAGGAGTTTAAAGAAAATTTTGAGCAGTATCTCAATCTTGATTCAACCTTAAACTATTTTGTTATGATGTCTTATTTTTGGACTCCGGACAACACCGGTAAAAATATGTTGCTTGCGACCTATGACGGCAACGTGTGGTATCCAACAATGTATGATCTTGATACAACGTGGGGTACACATTGGAACGGTGGCAGTACTTATGATTATTCTAAAGGTTATGTAAACGGAAGTAACAGCAACCTGTGGTCAAAATTTGAGAGATGCTATAAAAAAGAAATTGCCGAGCGTTATTTTGAACTTAGGGAAGATATACTCGATCCCGAAAACGTTATGGCAGAATTTAACAATTTCCAAAGCAGTATCCCACAAGAAGTGTTAGACCGCGAAACACAAAAATGGAACACGGCCGACAACCCAATTCCGGGATATCCTCTTACCCAAATACAGCATTATCTTGACACCGTTATTCCCCGACTTGACGCAAGATACGAGGCGTGGTTATAACACATAAAAAAGACTCTGTTTTAAACAGAGTCTTTTGCTTTTAACTTATCTTTCCTTATCGCAATATAACTTACGCCAACCATTCGTATAAGTATTAGTGCAAAACCTATGTAATGGAAGTAGTATAATTTATTTTCACTGTCGTTGATTGCGCCGATAATAATTGTAACTACTGTTGAGACACCGCTAAAAGCTGTCACGGTGGATGCTTGTAAACGTGACATAGAAAAATTGTTCATAGCCGTGGCAACGAGTGTTGCAGCAATAGAAAGTGCAATGAATCGTAAAATATTGTAGGAGTTAAAATATGGGTCAAAATAGTCTAAAAGGTTGCCTGCATAAATATGTTTTACTACATTTATGGTGTTGAACACTACGGTGCCTAAAAGACAAGCGAAATAGGTGACTTCAAAGGGTTTGAACACCTTTAAACTCTGGCGTGAAAAAACAAGATGAAGCGGTCCGGTAACTGTTGCTATAACCAAACAAATAATACCAAAAACAGTGTTTTTGCCGTCGTTTGTATCGGTGTTGATTACTATATATATTACACCGATTACACCGATTACCAAAAATATTTTTTGCAATAGCGAGGTAGTCTCTTTTAATATCAACGTTTCCCAAACACAAGCAAAAATCGGTATAAGCGAAAGGATAACGCCAGCGGTTACCTGCGTCGTCATGGTTATGCCCGTTGTTTCAAAAACATTTCAATAACGGGTGAAAACAGCGCGGTAAGCAACAACGGTTTTATAAATTTATGTTTTTCGGTCTTTTTAAAAACGTCTTTAATACCAACCTCTATTTTTACAAGTTTTGTTGTTTTAAGCAACCACAAAACTAAAAAACTCAACAAAAAACGAAGGGCTAAAATTTCAATAGCATCAACGCCATTACCGTCTAATTGATCTGTAAAAAAAGCAGTTGTACCATAAATCGCATTTTTTAAAAAAGTAAATAAATATGCCAAAAACACCAAAAGTATCACCTTCCTCTTGTCGCTATATATTAACACCTTTTATATTGTTTTTCAAGTACATTATAAAAAATAAGAGCAGATTTTCTGCTCTTATTTATATTCAAAATTTTTGTTGTTAACAAGGTCGTTTTTGTATTTTTTGATATAGTATTTTGCCATATTTAAGTTTTGTTCAGAGTAGTTTCCGCATTCTGCAGGGGACGCGCCCGGTATTTCGCCCTCAAAATTTATAACAAAATCACACATATTAACAACCAAGTCAAAAACGTCTTCGCTTGCAAGTTCGCCAAACATAACAAGGTAACAACCCGTTCTGCAACCCATTGGTCCAAAGTAGACGATATCGTCTTGTCTGTCGCTGTTACGAAGGTAGGTCGCGCAAAGGTGCTCAATTGTGTGAAGCGCAGGTACATCAATTACGGGTTCGCGATTGGGCGCGGTAATGCGCAAATCAAAGGTGGTAACAACCACGTCATTCTTTTTATCACGGCGTGAAACGTAAAGCCCCAATTCTAATTTTAAGTGGTCTATTTTAAAACTTTCAATTTTATTCATAATCAATCTCCGGTTTAAATGTTGGCATTAATTGCAGTTTAAACAAATTCCATTTGTGCTTGTTATCAATAAGCTCTTTCTTTGCCATATCGTCGATTTTACCCGTACGGATGTATCGGTCGAGTTCGGCATAAGTAAAGCCAAGATTTTCTTCGTCGGTTTTACCGCAAAGGCCGTCAATTGGCACCTTGTCAACTAAATCGTCGGGAAGACCTAAAACACGACCAATCTCTTTAACCTCGGTAACGGTTAGGTTTGCCATTGGCGAAAAGTCGCCTGCGGCATCGCCGTAACGGGTAGAGTAACCAACCCAATCTTCCGAAAGGTTACAGGTGTTTACCACACGACCATTAAGCGACTGACCTACAAAATACAAAACCGACATGCGAATTCTTGGCGGTAAATTAACGCGTGATTGTACCGAAACGTTAAGTTCGGCAGGTATACTGTTAAACACGCTCTCGATAGCGTCTTTTACGTTTATTTCATAATGCTTGATACCGAGATGATTTACAAGTTTGTACGCCATATCAATATCGTGTTGCTCGCCTTGTGGCATAAGCACGCCAATAACTCGGTCAGCGCCTAACGCCTCTACACAAAGCGCCGCCGCAACCGAACTGTCCTTGCCGCCCGAAATTCCCACAATGGCATTACAATCTCTGCCGTTATTTTGGAAAAATTCTTTTATCCAAGCGACACAATCATTTTTTACTTTTACTGCATCAAACATATTAGACACCGCCTTTATAGATATATTATATCACAAATTAAACGAAAAGCAATATTATTGCAAACGGTTTGTTTTTATGGTATAATAAAATAAAGTGAGGTGTTATTAATGGCAGTACGACTTAACGAAAACCCCGAAATTGTTAAAAAAATAAAAGAAGGCCTTAAAGCAAAAGACGGTTATTGCCCATGTCGTTTGCCCAAAACCGAAGAATATAAGTGTATGTGTAAAGAGTTTCGCGAGCAAATTGCCGACCCTGATTTTGAAGGGTACTGCCACTGTTTGCTATATTATAAATCAAAAGATTAAAAAGGAGATAATAAAATGTCAGTAATTCATATAACCAAAGAAAATTTTGAAGAACAGGTGTTAAACAGTACAAAACCCGTATTGCTCGATTTTTACGCCGACTGGTGCGGCCCTTGTCAGATGATAGCGCCCTTTGTGGCAGAAATTGCCGCCGAGCATCCCGAATACGTCGTTGGCAAGGTAAACGTTGACGAGCAAATGTTGCTTGCGCAAAAGTTTGGAATAGTAAGTATTCCGGCGCTCTTTGTTGTAAAAGACGGAAAAACCACGGCAAGTGTTGTAGGTTACCGCGCAAAAGAAGAAATACTAAAGATGTTTGAATAAAAAAACAAAATAGCTCTTGACCGACCGTTTCTTTACACGGTTTTTCTCGGCCAAGAGCTATTTTTGTTCACTCTTGATATCTAACATCTTTTTGTTGTACCTCTCTTTTCTTAAATTAGTCCTTAACGTTTATGCTTTCAAAGTCCTCTTTTATGCGATTTTATATCACATTATCTCGTAAAGCGAGTTCCTCTTGAGGATTAAAGTTTTGTTATAAGGACTTAACTTTATGTAAAACTCTTAAATTTAAAACGTTCTTAAGGCGATGTGATTTGTTTGTTTTTGATTTTAATATTAAGTTTTTAAAATTATCAGGATTTAAAATTGAAATTTGCCTTAAGGGTTGCTTTAAGTTTTAAGAGTATTTTACCGGAACATCGGGTATCACCCTCTCTCTCTGTGACTATAATATAACATAAAAAAGGGGGGCGATTCAATTCGCAAAATTTATAAAATTAAAAGCGCTAAATTATGCTAAAGGGAGAAATTTTTTTGCGCGGTTAAAAATTTATTGACTGTAAATTAAAAGTGTGATAAAATAAATTTGTTGGTTGTTTTGAGTTTGTTCAAAGCAACTTTTTATTTTTTAAAAAACAAAACCCCGACAAATTTGTCGGGGTTTTAAATTTTGATTAAATCTTAAATTACTTAAGTTCAACCTTAGCGCCAACTTCTTCAAGATTAGCTTTGATTGCATCAGCGTCTTCTTTGCTTGCAGCTTCTTTAAGGGTCTTAGGAGCGCCATCAACAAGTGCCTTTGCTTCAGCAAGGCCAAGGCCTGTGATTTCACGAACTGCCTTAATAACCTTAATCTTTTCAGCGCCAGCTTCTGCGAGAATAACGTCAAATTCAGTCTTCTCTTCAGCTGCTGCTGCTGCGCCTGCTGCTGGAGCTGCTACTGCTACTGCAGCTGCTGCAGATACGCCAAATTCCTCTTCTACTGCTTTAACGAGCTCAGAAAGCTCAAGAACGGTAAGAGTTTTTAACTCTTCAATCATAGCTGTAATCTTTTCAGATGCCATTTTAGTTTCCTCCAATAAATGTTTTTTTAGTTTTGTTTTTGTTTTAATTATTCTGCTGATTCTTCAGCGGGTGCACCGTCTTTATCAACGATAGCTTGTACAGCACGTGCAAATGCTGCGATAGGTGCCTGGAAGGCACTGAGAACTGTTGCAAGAAGAACTTCTCTTGAAGGAAGTTTTGCAAGTTCTGCGATGGTTTCAACACTTACAACTTTGCCATCAAGGAAGCCGGACTTAACTGTGAAGTTGTCGTGGCTGTCGGCAAATTTGCAAAGTATTCTTGCTGCTGCGGTGTAGTCCTCGTTTGCGAGTGCGATAGCGGTAGTGCCTTCGCATACGCTTGCGATATCGCCGAGGTCGGTACCCTCAACTGCGCGCTTTAAGATAGAGTTCTTTACTACAAAGTACTGAACACCAGCTTCACGAAGCTCTTTACGAAGAGCAGTATCGTCGGCAACGGTGATACCCTTGTAATCAACAACAACACCTGTGATAGCGGCGCCGAGTTTTTCGGAAAGGTCAGCAACAGCCTGCTTTTTTGCTTCTAAAACCTTTGCGTTTGGCAATGTGTTTCACCTCCGAGTGAAAATAAAAAATGTCCACCCAAGGACACAAGGGTAGACATGAAGAATTTTAAAAAACTTTCACGCTCACCTCGGTAGGCGTTAAACTTACGGCAAAATGCCACCTACTGTCTTTGGATTGCTCGACTATTATACATAAAGCGGTAGCGTTTGTCAAGTATTATTTTTTAATTTTTTTGCAAGGTCGCCCCATTATAATAATGAAGCAGTATTTCTTTATGTGTTTTTCCTTGTTTTGCCAAATAGTCGGCGCCGTTTTGACTCATACCAACTCCGTGACCGTAACCCTTTACCGTAAAGGTGAATTTATCGTCGGCAAAGGTAATTTCAAAATGACTTGAACGCAAATTTAACGCCTTGCAAATTTGTGCGCCCGTAATTTTTTTGCCGCAGTAACTAACGCTTTTTACCAATCCCGTATCGGTGGTTTTAATATCGGTAAAATAATTTTTTGCTTCTCCGCTGGCGGTGGCGATATCTTTTAGTTTGTCGGCAATTTCATCTGCGGTAAATTGGGCTTCGCTTAAATATTTCTCGGCAAGTAGGTCGCCGCTGCTATCAACCGATTTAAGATAGGGCAAATCCTTGCTCCAAACGTCAGAGCAAGGGTTGGTTTTGCCGGGCGATATCGCATGGTAGGCGGCAAAAATCGGTTGATTGTCGTAAGTTAAAATTTGTCCTTCAACTTCTGATATGCATTTATCTATTTTTTGTGTATATTCTTGCGCGTTATCGCCCCAACGGGAAGCCGCATCTTCGCGAGTGATAAAACATTGCGCGACTTCGGGGTCGGCAGATATATCGTAATCGCTGTTTGTGTTGCCTTGCATACGATAACAAACAAATGTATATGCCGCGACCGCCTGCGCTTTTAACGCTTCTTCGTGATATAACGCGGGCATTTCTGCCGCCACAACGCCAAAAAGATAATCCTTTACGGAATACTCCTCAATTTTATCGCCGTTTAAAACTTTTATTTTTTTAGGCGTTTCGACCGAGGTGTCTTTTTGATATGATACGTCGTCTTGCGACGCTGCGACTTGTGTGGCAGGCGGCTCGGCAACCGAGAGGGAAGACAACGGTATTACAAGCATAGAAAATATTATAACGAGCGATAATATAAATGTACCCTTCATAATAAACAAACCTCTTTTTTATTTTATTGACTTTTTAACCGCATATATATAAAATGTATATGTTAATATTGTTATTTAAATTCTTTGAGGTGTGTACATTATGAAATATCGTCACGCAATGATAGTTTTATCCGCCGCGCTTCCTGTGTGCGTGGTGTTGCGCGCGTTGCAGTTGATTTTTACCATTGACAGTTCAACCGGTTTTATAAAACAATCGTACAACACAGTAGCCATTGCCATAACAGTTATCGTGTGCGTAGCGGTTGGCGTGGTAAGCGCGCTTGCAATTGCCGTTGACAAGGTAAAAAGTAAACCTTATGCCCCAAAACCAATTTTGGCGATAGCGTGTTTGTTGGTTTCGGGTATGTTTGTTTTTAACACAGTTACCGATGTATATAAAATAATAGAAATGACCTTTTGGCAGGAATCTTTGACGCAAAACATAATTAACGCACTTAACACGATTAATTGGTATGATTCGGTGCTTTTGATATTATCGGTTTTGTCGGCGCTTTGTTTTGCCGCGTACGGACTCAAAAATATTTATGATTACAATATGTCAATTGCGCTTGTAGTACCCGTTCTTTACTATATTGTTAAGTTGATAAGTATTTTTGTAAGCACTTCATCTTTGGCATTGGTTACCGAAAACATTTTTCTTATTTTTACAAATTGCGTTTTGTTGTGGTTTATTTTTGAATTTGCAAGTTTTGAAAACAAAATAGGCGATACAAACAAAAAACCAAAAAAACTTTTTGCATCGGGACTCGCGGCTATTATGCTTTGCGCCATGACCTCATTGCCCGAATTTATACGTATGATTTGTGACAAAACTTTGGTGTCGGGCGACGCCGTTTCAGAAGCAACGCTTAATCTTGCGGTTGGAATTTTTGTGCTTATATATATAATGAGTAGTTTTAGTGGTTCGCAAGACGCTCATCGACCTGTTTCAAAACATTCGGCATAGTGTTTGTAATTGACAAAATATGTTTTTCGGTGTATAATCAGTATTGGTTTAAAAAATTAGGTCATACTTTTAAAAGAGTATGTGATATGCAGTTTCTCTAATTTCAAAAGACGGGAGTGCCGTATTTGGAAAAATTTGTCATAAATGGGGGCAAACCTTTAAAAGGTAAGGTTCATATAAGCGGCGCAAAAAATGCGGCAGTAGCTATATTGCCTGCGGTATTGCTTGCGGACAGCCCTTGTATTATTGAAAATTTACCCGAAATATCTGACGTTGCAACCTTGCTTCGCGCAATAAAGCAACTTGGCGCAGATGTTCGTACAATAAATAAATCGACTGTAGAGATTGACCCTACCAGTGCAAACTCCTTTGTCATTGACAGAAAGATGGCAGAGGGTATGCGTGCGTCAAGTTATTTCTTGGGCGCGCTCTTGGGCCGTCATAATCGCGCTCGCGTTGCGCCACCGGGTGGATGCGACTTTGGTGTGCGACCCATCGACCAGCACATAAAAGGTTTTGAAGCGTTGGGCGCGAAGGTTATTATCGAAAACGGCATGGTAGACGCTCGTGCGCCCGAACTTCGCGGTTGCGCGGTTTATCTTGACGTGGTATCGGTAGGCGCCACCATTAATATAATGTTAGCGGCGGCAAAGGCAAAAGGTCTTACCGTAATCGAAAATGCGGCTCGCGAACCGCACATTGTTGACCTTGCAAACTTCCTTAACTCTATGGGCGCAAACATTATGGGCGCAGGTACAAGCGTTATCAAGATTCGCGGTGTCGAAAGTTTGCGTGGATGCACGTATAGTATTATTCCCGACCAAATAGAAGCAGGTACCTATATGGTAGCGGCTGCGGCTACAGGCGGTGACGTTGTTATAGAAAACGTAATTCCAAAACACCTTGAATCAATAATTGCAAAACTTGTTGAAGCAGGCGCTGAAATTACCGAATATGACGAGGCGGTTCGTGTTAAAATGACAGGCAGACCTCGCAAGTGCAACGTAAAAACAATGCCACATCCCGGTTTTCCAACCGATATGCAACCTCAGATTGCAACATTTCTTGCAATATCCGAAGGCACAAGCATTGTAACCGAGGGCGTGTGGGACAATCGTTTTAGATACGTCGAACAACTTATCGGTATGGGCGCAAAGATTCAGGTTGACGGCAAAATGGCGGTAATAACCGGTGTCGAAAAGTTAACACCTGCTTGCGTTAAGGCGGTAGACCTTAGAGCGGGCGCCGCAATGATTATTGCAGGTCTTATGGCAGAGGGAATAACCGAGGTTGAAAACATTATATATATAGACCGCGGTTATGAAAACGTTGCCGAAAAGTTTCAAGCTCTTGGCGCCGACATAAAACGCGTTCCTATTATTAATAAAGAACCTGTTTTAAAAAACGCATAAACAGTTAAAAAACGGCGGCTTGATTTAAGCCGCCGTAATGTATATATGAAAGGGGGATTTTTATATGGCACGATTGTGTACGCTTGCAAGCGGTTCTTCGGGCAACGCTACATATATTTCGACCAATGACGGCGATATACTTGTTGACGCAGGTGTTTCTTGCAAGGCGCTTATTAAAGCGATTAGCGAAGCAAACGGCGATATATCGCGACTTAAAGCCGTTGCTGTAACCCATACGCACACCGACCATATATGCGGACTTAAAACTTTTTTAAAAACGACCAAAATCCCGCTTATCGCGTCTAATACTACGCTTGAAACTTTGGCGCAGGGCGATATTATTCCCGAGGGCGTTAAAATTATTGTCGCCGACCAAGGCATTATTACCCTTGGCGATATGCAATTAGATTTTTTTGCAACAAGTCACGATGCTAAAGGTAGCGGCGGTTATGTTGTTACTCTGCCCGACGGCAGACGCGCCGCCGTCTGCACCGACCTTGGCGTTATGACCGATGACATTAGAAAAAAACTTTACGGTTGCGAAGCATTGCTTATTGAGTCCAATCACGACGTCGAAATGTTGCGACGCGGTCCGTACCCTGCGCAACTTAAACTGCGCATACTTTCGGACGAAGGTCATCTTTCAAACAACGCTTGCGCGGTAGAATTGCCCGACCTTGTCAAAAGCGGAACAAGTCGAATAGTGCTTGGTCACATAAGTCGTGAAAATAATACGCCCTTTCTTGCCGAGTCGGCAGCAACAGCCACCCTTGCCCAAATAGGCGCCAAGAAGGATGAGGATTATATTTTGCAAACGGCAAAACCCAAAATTGTAGGAGTGACGGTATTTTGATAAAAGTAACCTTTATAACACTTGGCAAACTCAAAGAAAAATATCTTCGCGACGCAGTCGATGAGTACGCAAAGCGATTATCCCGTTATTGCAAACTTGAAATAATCGAACTTACGCCAATTAACCTGCCCGATAATCCGTCGCAAAGCGAGATTGACAACGCACTTTTAAAAGAAGCCGAAGCAATAGAAAAACGCATACCGCAAAACAGCGTGGTAACGGCGCTTTGCGTAGAGGGTAAATCACTTTCGAGCGAGCAACTCGCAAGCTTTGTCGACCAAAACACCAATAGCGGTAAAAATATGTGCTTTATAATAGGTAGCTCATACGGACTGAGTGAAACCATAAAACAAAAAGCCGATTTAAAATTGTCGCTATCAGCAATGACCTTTCCACATCAACTTTTTAGGGTAATGCTTCTCGAACAAATATACCGCGCCTTTAAAATTAACGAGGGCTCGACGTATCACAAATAATGCATTATGAATTGTGAATTAAAAAAATACTTGACCTTGACCTTGCTTTGTGGTATAATGCTTCTACCTCTGCAAGGTCTTTTTATGTCTAAAATTGACCTTATCAACGCAGTTATACCATATACTGTATTGTGCTTTCAAAAGGCATTCAATATATGCCTTTTGTACAGTAAAAGGCGTACTGTAATGAGGGAGGCAATTCTCGGTGTGTTCCGAGAAAAAAATATTTCCGTAAAGCGGGAGGTGCCGTTATGAGAGTAAAAATTACACTCGCTTGCACAGAATGCAAACAACGCAACTACAACACAATGAAAAACAAGAAAAACGACCCTGACAGACTTGAAATGAACAAGTACTGCAGATTCTGCAGAAAGCACACCTTGCACAAGGAAACAAAGTAAGGAGGGTAATATGATGAAAACTGTCAATAGAATTTGTCAGATTCTTTCGGTTATCTTCGCAGTTGTTTCTTTAGTACTCTTTGTAACAGATTTTGCAACTATTACAACTACAGAACCTGTTAAAGCAACCGCTCTTGAACTTGCCTTTGGTGGTAAGCTTACAATTGCCGGTGCAGAGTACGATATGGCTAAGTCAGCAGATATTCTTCTCTGCTTTGGTCTTACCGTAGTTGGTCTTGTGCTTAGCGTTTTCTCGTTCAAGTCAAAAAGCTTGCGCTACTTTACCCCTGCAGTAGGTTTGGGTACAGGTATCTACATGTTGGTTATCGCGCTTAGCGATCCTCTAAAATTTGTTGATGCTCGTCCAATAGCTCCTACAATTAAATACAGTGTAGATTATGAAATCTCTGTGTATCTTGCAGCAATTGCACTTTTAGTTTTTGCAATAGTAGCAGCAGCGCATTTGTTTATTGACGACTACATCGAGGTAATGCAGTCTAAGGGCGCAAAGCGCACAATTATGCAGCGTGTAATCGGTTTTATTAAAGATTACAAGAGCGAAGTTAAAAAGATAGTATGGCCAGGCATTAAAGATGTTGCAAAAAACACAGCAATCGTTCTTGTTATGTGCCTTATTGTCGGTGCGTTTATTTGGCTTCTTGATTTAGGTCTTGGCAAACTCATAGAACTTATTCTTAAATAAGTAATAGGAGGTAGCAATTATGGCTGAAACAACTGAAGCAAGATGGTATGTTGTACACACTTATTCAGGTTATGAGAATAAGGTTGC
>JAFYQN010000192.1 GCA_017559885.1 Clostridia bacterium | reverse complement strand
TTTGCGGTAGTGATGTTGAAATTTGTTTGCGCGCTTATGAAAACGGTCTTAACACGTTATATAATTCGCGCGTAAAACTTTATCATTACGAATCAAAATCACGTGACGCGTCAAAGATTCCACAAATTGATTTTGTTCGTTCGGAAGAAACCTATCGCGATTATTTGGCTAAAGGCGATCCATTCTACAACAAAAACCTCGATTTATATAGTAAAATCCCAAGCATAAAAGCTTGATGGGGGAGAGATATATGTCTATTGTACTTTTATTAAAAAAGGTTTATAGAAAATTTAGGGCTGTAGCAACTTTTGACGCTACAATTCCCGAAATTACACCTATGAACTCACGTTTTCAAGATGAACTTGGTGATGAACCACGACTTAATATTTTGGTTCCTACCCTTAATCCTGCACACGTTTTTGGCGGAATAACAACTGCTATCCATTTTTATGAGAATTTAGCAGATGAGCTTGGAATAAAGCGCAGAATGATAGTTACCGATGAGGAAACAATACCTGAATATCTTGGCAAATACAAAGGATACAAAATGGTCAATTGTTCAGATAACGCAATTTTTGATCGTCAGGTTGTTCCTTTTTCTAACCGTGTTGGTAAGACTATTCCTGTTGGCAAAAACGATATTTTTGTTTGTACGGGTTGGTGGACTGCGTACAATGCGCGTGAAATATTAAAAAATATTGAACAAAATGCCGGTGTAGCAAAACCACTTGTATATCTTGTTCAAGACTATGAACCGTATTTTTATCCTTGGTCTTCACGTAGCGCTTTGGCAGAGAGCACCTACCGTATGGATAAACCTGTTATCGCTGTATTTAACAGTTCTGAACTTAAAGATTACTTTAAGTTGCACAATTATTCTTTCTATAAAGAATATTGTTTTGATCCTGCGCTTAACGCATCGCTAAAAAAAGAGTTAATCAATAATCCTCCTGTTAAAAAGGAAAAGAAGATTATTGTTTACGGTAGACCTTCGGTACAAAGAAACTGTTTTGAGATTGTTGCCGACTCACTTCGTAAGTGGTCGGTTATGGCAGACGATGCTTCTGAATGGCAGTTGATATCTGCGGGAGAAAAGCACGCCGACCTTACTATCGGAAATGGTTGTGTATTGCGCTCATGCGGAAAACTTTCTATAGAAGAGTATGCCAAAATGATGGGCTCTTGCTACGCAGGTATTTCGCTTATGGTATCACCGCATCCAAGTTATCCGCCACTTGAAATGTCTACCTTTGGTATAAAGACAATAACCAACACTTACGAAAATAAAGATATGGCAAGTTTTAACGATAATATTGTATCGCTTTCAAATATGACGCCTGAAAACATTGCTAACAAATTGTTAGAGATAACAAATTCGTTTGACGAGAGCAATTTTAATCTTGCAACTGACACCGACTACTTTAATAAAGAGTTGTCGTTAGATTCAATTTGCAAGGGCATAAAAGAAAATTTAGAATTATAAATTTTATAAATACCACTCGCTTAAACAGGTGAGTGGTATTTACTTTTTGTGTATTGTTAAAAAAATAACAATAAAATTTATCGCAAAAAAGAAAATTTGAAAAAGATTGACTATTTTTTAACAAACCTATTGACATTGAATATCATATAGTATATAATAGGCATCAAATTCGGGAAATTAAGTCCCATTATGGAGGTTTTTATATTATGGCAAGAGTTTACAATTTTAGCGCAGGTCCTTCAATGTTACCTGAGGAGGTACTTAAGACTGCGGCAGATGAGATGTTAGAGTTTGGCACTACAGGCCAATCGGTTATGGAAATGTCACACCGTTCAAAAGAGTATCAAGCAATATTTGATGAAACAGAGGCAAATTTGCGCGAGATAATGAACATTCCTGACAATTACAAGGTATTGTTCTTACAAGGTGGCGCTTCAACACAGTTTGCAATGATTCCGCTTAACCTTATGAATAAGAATAAAAAAGCCGACTTTATTATAACAGGTCAGTGGGCAAATAAAGCGTTTAAAGAAGCTGGTCGCTACGGTGAAGCTCGCGCGGTTGCATCAAGCGCTGATAAGACATATTCATATATTCCAAAGACTACTGCAGCCGATTTTGACCCCGATGCTGACTTTGTTCATATTTGTATGAATAACACCATTTACGGTACAAAGTACAACGAGTTACCCGACACAGGCGACGTACCGCTAATTGCTGATATTTCAAGTTGTATTCTTTCTGAGCCGATTGACGTAACAAAGTTTGGTATGCTTTACGCGGGCGCTCAAAAGAACGTTGCTCCTGCAGGTGTTACAATTGTAATTATTCGTGAAGACCTTATCGGTAACGCTATGGATATTACACCTACAATGCTTAACTACGTAACACACGCAGAAAACGGTTCTATGTTTAATACACCGCCTTGCTATGCAATTTACATTGCAGGTCTTACATTTAAATGGATTAAAAAGATGGGCGGACTTGAAGCAATTAAGGAAATGAATGTTAAAAAGGCAAATCTTCTTTATGATTTCCTTGATAATAGCAAGATGTTTAAAGGCACAGTTGTAGCAGAAGACCGTTCACTTATGAACGTACCTTTTGTTACCGGTAATGATGAACTCGACGCTAAATTTGTTGCCGAATCAAAGGCGGCAGGTTTTGTAAATCTTAAGGGTCACCGTAGCGTTGGCGGTATGCGCGCGTCAATTTATAATGCAATGCCAATCGAAGGCGTAGAAAAATTAGTTGCATTTATGAAGAAATTTGAAGAGGAGAACGCATAATGTATAAGATTAAAACTTATAACAAAATTTCAAAAATCGGTCTTCAGGTTTTTGATGATAAATATACAGTAGGTGACGAAGTTGATAATGCCGATGGCGCGATTGTTCGCTCGGCGGCTCTTCACGATACCGAATTTCCTGCAACACTTAAGGCGATTGCTCGCGCGGGCGCAGGCACTAACAATATTCCGATTGACCGTTGCAGTGAGCAGGGTATAGTTGTATTTAACACGCCCGGCGCTAACGCAAACGCAGTTAAGGAACTTGTTCTTGCAGGTATGCTTATTTCTTCTCGTCGTGTTATTCCTGCGATTGAGTGGGCAAAAACACTTAAAGGCGAAGGCGACGCAGTTGGTAAACTTGTAGAAAAAGGCAAAGGCGCGTTTGCGGGTCCCGAACTTAAGGGCAAAACACTTGGTATTATAGGTCTTGGCGCAATCGGTGTAATGGTTGCAAATGCCGCAAACCACCTTGGTATGACAGTTTACGGTTACGACCCATATTTGTCGGTAAACTCTGCTTGGAACCTTAACCATAATGCAGTTCACATTTACGATATTAATGAAATTTACAAAAAATGTGACTATATCAGCGTTCACGTACCGCTTGTTGACAGCACAAAGAATATGATTAACGCTGACGCTATTGCAATGATGAAAGACGGCGTACGTATTCTTAACTTCTCTCGCGCGGCTCTTGTTAATTCCGACGATATGCTTAAAGCGCTCGAAAACGGCAAGGTTGCTGCATACGTTACCGACTTCCCAACCGAAGAAATGCTTTGTGTAGACGGTGTAATTGCTATTCCTCACCTTGGCGCATCTACCCCCGAGTCAGAAGATAACTGCGCCGATATGGCGGCTCGTCAGCTTGTTGATTATATCGAAAACGGTAATATTGTTAATTCGGTTAATATGCCTGCAATTACAATGCCAAGAAGTGGTAAGCACCGTGTGTGTGTAATGCACAAAAACATACCTAATATGCTTACTGCAATTACAGGTATCGTTGCTGAAAATAATGTAAACATTGAAAATATGTTAAATAAATCACGCGGCGATTATGCGTATACCATGATTGACGTAAGTGTTGACAATACCGACGCAGTTGAAGAAAGAATTGCTGCAATTGACGGTGTAATAAGAGTAAGAGTTATTTAATAACCTTAATAAAAATGAACCCCCGACTGTCTTTTTACAGTCGGGGGAGTTTTTTATATAATTTCAAGATTGTTTATTCCGTGCGTTAAAATTATATTTATTAATTCGTTTCTTGAATAATTGCTTTCCGATGCTATGCGGTCAAGTTTTATCAAGGTGTCTTCTTTGATGCGAACGGTAATCACTCTATTTCCGTCTTCACCGCGCTTTTTTATCTTTAATGGTTCATTTTTCATAAATTTCACCTCTTTGTACAAATTATACCTTGACAAACTATTGCATAATATATTACAATAAGATATCATAATAGATATCATAAAAGATATCGCAAATTAGAGGGGGATATAAATGCCGATTATTTTAAAATACATTTCAGTTCTATTTGTTTTTGGGGCTATACTGTTATCGGATATATTTGACAATACTACATATATTATGCCGCTTCTTATACCGCTTTCTGTAGTAGTTATTGGAGAACTTATAGTTTGTTTCTCCTTGTTTTTTCAAAGAGGCAACAGGGATAATAATGACGAATTTAAAGGTTATCAATATTTGTGTTCCCACTTGTTGTTAATGATGTTTTCTTTTGGTATTTGGGAATTAATATGGGTATACAAAACCACAAAATATATAAATTCCGTTTCAAAGAAGAATAAATTGAGTGTTGTTGGCAGTATTATTTTATATTTAACTGTGCCTTATTATTACGTTATTTGGAACTATCAAGTTGCGTCAATTTTAGATGAGAATTCTCGCGATAACGGTATATCTTCAAATATTGCGCCTACGTGTATTTTGCTTTCTTTTTTCACTAATCTTGTAGCATCGGTTTTGATACAAGCAAAAATAAATGATATGACATATATAACGGTAAAGAAAAATAAAGATGTAACCGTTAATGGCAAAACAATAGAAAAACTTAAAGAAATATCTGATGATATTTCCTTTAATTTAATTTTACACACGGTGTTGAGCATGTTTACTTGCGGTGTGTGGCATTTTATTTGGGTTTATAAAACCACAAAAAGATTAAATCGTTTAGATGCAGATAATGAGCGTTCTCCTGTGGCAACATTATTGTTATACATATTAGTACCTTTTTATTCTATAGTTTGGAATTATAAAACTTCAAAAATGGTTGGTAAAATTGCAGAAAAAGTTTATATAGATTCGGATATATCAAAATCTTGCTTGCTTTACTCAATTATTTATGACCCATTGTTAACATCGATATTAGTTCAATATAAACTAAACACATTATCTTCGTTATAAAAAGTAATACCTCTGCTTTTGCAGAGGTGTTTTCTTTTTAGTTTATCACTTTATCGAACTGAAGTGATTATAAACAAAAGTTTCTAACTTTTTTGTGCAAGTATACAAAAGTGCAAAAAATCGCAAAAAACACTTTACAACTTTAGTTTGATAAAGTATAATAGCAACATCAATTTAAACCCGAAAGGGAAAAGGAGATTTTATTATGAAAAAAATTATCGCATTACTTATGGTAGTTGCAATGCTTTTCTGCTTTGCAGGTTGCGGCAATACCGACACTTCATCTGATGGCGGCGCCAAGAAAGAAACTATCGTTGTAGGTTACACAGAATACGCTCCAATGAACTATTTCGATGAAGACAACAACCTTGTTGGTTTTGACACCGAATTAGCAAAAGCAGTTTTTGAAAACCTTGGTTATGAAGTTGTTTTCCAAAAAATTGAATGGGATAACAAATACACCGATTTGAACTCAGGCACAATCGACTGCGTATGGAATGGTTTTACTTGCAATACAAAGGATGACGACGGCATTGCACGTGCAGACAAGGTTGATTTTTCATACAACTATATGGAAAACCGTCAGGTAATTGTTGTTAAAAAGGATAGCGGAATTACCAAAGCCGAAGATTTAAAGGGCAAGACTGCCGCTGTTGAAAATAGTTCGGTAGGCGCTGATTATGCTGCTACATTTGAAGGCGTAACCATTAAGGGTTGCACAAAACAGACCGATTGCCTTATGGAAGTAAACGCTCTAACTGCTGACTTTGCCGTACTTGATGCGCAACTTGCTAAAACATACTGTGGTAAAGGCAACTATAAAGACCTTATGATAGTTGAAGCACTTTCAAGCGATGTTGAGTATTATGCAATCGGCTTTAAGAAGGATAGCGAACTTACAGCAAAAGTAAACGCTGAACTTGTTAAACTTGCAGCTGACGGTACAATCAAAAAGATTGCCGAAAAATATGAAGTTCTTAACACAACAATCCTTGATTATTCAGACCAAGTAAAATAATCTTTAATATCGGAGATATATAATGACCTTTTTACAAGTAACATTATTTCTTTGGGAAGGATTTAAATTATCTTTGCTTATCTTTGCGGTGACGCTGCTTTGCGGCGCACCGCTTGGTTTGCCTATAGCGTTTTGTTCTATGAGCAAATTCAAACCATTGAAATATTTATCAAAAGTTTTTGTTTGGGTAGTTCGTGGAATACCTTTAATGCTTCAAATATTTATTTTTTACTATGCTCCGGGATTGGTGTTTAATATCCCTATTTCAAGAAACATAAATTTATTCTTCTTGCAAAATTTTGGAATAGAAAATATGGGAATGATAATACCTGTATTGGTCGCGTTTACAGTAAATTATGCCTGCTATTTTTCAGAAATTTATAGAGGCGGTATCGAAAGCATTACATACGGACAGTATGAGGCAGGATATGTTTTAGGACTTACCAAATCCCAAGTATTTAGACATATAGTTTTAAAGCAGGTTATAAAGCGTATTGTTCCACCAATGTCAAATGAAATTATAACGCTTATTAAGGATACAGCGCTTGCTAACTGTATTATGTTGCCTGAAATAATTATGAAAGCAGGCGAACTTGCTTCAAGAGAAATGTTGGTTTGGCCACTATTCTATACGGGCGCATTTTACCTTGTTTTTGTTGGCTTGCTTACGATAATATTAGGCAGAGTCGAGAAAAAACTTGATTACTTTAAGGCGTAAGAGGTGACGGTATGGCAAATTTGTATATTAATAATATTTATAAAAAATTTGGTAAAACCGAAGTCTTAAAGGGAATAAGTTTTACTTTAAACGAGGGCGAAGTTGTATCTATAATCGGTTCGTCAGGTAGCGGTAAAACAACCTTGCTTCGTTGTATTAACTTTTTGGAAACACCCGATTACGGTACAATAAGCATAGATGATAACGTACTTTTTAACGGTGAAAATCATTCTAAATTAACTGATGCCCAAATAAGAGAAAATCGCTTGCACTTTGGTCTTGTGTTCCAATCGTTTAATCTTTTTCCTCAGTACAGTGTTTTACAAAACGTAACGCTTGCGCCTAAACTTTTAAAAAAGGGTACAAATGAAGAGATTGAACAAAAAGCAAAACAACTTATAGAGCAGGTAGGACTTACCGATAAAATGAATAGTTATCCTTGCCAATTATCAGGCGGTCAACAACAACGTGTGGCAATAGCCCGCGCGCTTGCTATGAACCCCGATATACTTTGTTTTGATGAACCAACAAGCGCCCTTGACCCTGAACTTACGGGAGAGGTTTTAAAGGTAATAAAAGACCTTAAAGAATCGGGCAGAACAATGATTGTTGTAACACACGAAATGGAATTTGCAAAAAACGTTTCAGACAAGATTATCTTTATGGCTGATGGCGTAATTGAAGAAATAGGCACTCCAAAGGATATTTTTGAAAATCCTGTATCGGAAAAAACAAAACACTTTTTGCAAAATTCACTCGAGCGTATTTAAAGGCGGTGTGATATGAGTTCAAATAATACCGATATTAAAGAACTGTATTCACTTGTTTTATCGCTTGAAAATATTACAGACTGCAAAGATTTGTTTGAAGATTTGTGTACAAATAAAGAACTTGAACAAATGGCGCAACGCATAAAGGCGGCAAAACTATTACTCAAGGGCAACACCTACAATCAGGTAATGGAACAATGCGATATATCTTCGGCAACACTTAGCCGAGTTTCGCGCTGTGTGCAATACGGTAACGGATATAAAAAATTTATAAAATAATCATTTAAAAACAAGAGTGGCAAAATTTTATTGTTTTGCCACCTTCTTTTTGTCGTTTTTTGTCAAAATGAATAAAAATACTTGACATTTCTTGATAATTAATGTATAGTTAATATAATATTTAGGGATACTATGGAGTTTTAATGCAAGAAAATTTCTCTGACAATCAGTTGGTTGAACTTATCAACCAAGGCGAGTACAAATATTTACAATTACTTATAAATCGCTATATGCCTTATATTATAAGTGTTGCGTCAAAATATAATGCAGGTGGTCTTGATACCGAAGATTTTATACAAGAAGGCATTCTTGCAATTTTTTCGGCAGTAAAGGTCTATAATCCCCAAAAGGCATCATTTAAAACCTTTGTTTCTTTATGTATTAACAGGGCTATGTCGTCGGCAATTGCTCGTACTTCGGGCGCGGCAAAACATATACCCGAGGGTATGATTACTCCCATTGATGAAGTTGAACTTGCCGATATGAGCAGTCCTGAAAGCATACTTATTGAAAAAGAAAGTTTTAACGCGTTAGAGCATACAATTAAAAGTGAATTATCTGATTTTGAGTATCAGGTATTGTGCGAGTTTTTAAGTGGCAAAAGTTATGCCGACATTGCGCAAAGTCTTAACGTTACCGCAAAGTCTGTTGACAACGCTCTTCGTAGAATTCGTTCTAAAATTAAGAAATAAACGGGTAACCGTTTATATATATGCCCAAGTAGTTTAATAAGGCAAAGCGTTGTGTAACAGCAAAGATGTCGGTGCAATTCCGTCCGGGGCTAAATATCCAATCAAGAGAGGTAAAAAAAATGTTTGAAGACAAGACCCTAGTTTGCAAAGAATGCGGAGAAGAGTTCGTATTTACTGCAAGAGAACAAGAATTTTATGCAGAGAAAGGTTTCGAAAACGAACCGCAGAGATGCAAACCCTGCCGCGACAAGCGTAAAAATGCAGGAAGGGCACCCCGTGAAATGCACGATGCTGTATGCGCAGCATGTGGCGGCGTAGCACGCGTTCCATTTATTCCGCGTGATGATCGTCCTGTTTATTGCAGTGAATGCTTCGCAAAAATGAAAGAGGAAGAAGCAGCTAACCAAGCTGAATAATCTTGTTCATTAAGCCACACTTATTTAGTGTGGCTTTTTCTTTAGCATTGATATATAATATTTGTAAAAGATAATTAACATTTTCTTAATACAAATTTTCAAAAAATGTATTAATATATATAAAGAAAAGTCTTGTTTTTAAAAATACCATTTGGAGTGGATTATATGGATAACAAAAAAATTCTTATCGTTGATGATGACGAAAATATATGCGAACTTTTGCGCCTTTATCTTGAAAAGGACGGTTTTAGCACAATAGTTGCAAACGACGGTGGACAGGCAATAACTGCCGCGCAGATTAATAATCCCGATCTTATTTTGCTTGATATAATGTTACCCGTGCTTGATGGTTGGCAGGTTTGCCGCGAGATACGTAAATCATCAGGCGTGCCAATCATTATGCTTACCGCCAAGGGTGAAACGTTTGATAAAGTTTTAGGTCTTGAACTCGGCGCTGACGATTACGTTACAAAACCCTTTGATTCTAAAGAGGTTGTTGCGCGAATTAAAGCAGTATTACGTCGCGTATCCGAAGGCGATAAAGCCGATAGCGCGCGAGAAGTACGTTTTGATAAATTGCGTATTAATATTACCAATTATGAGCTTGAAGTAAACGGTGAACAAATCGACACACCGCCAAAAGAGTTAGAACTTATATATCATCTTGCGAGCAATCCAAACCGCGTTTATACACGTGACCAATTGCTTGATGAGGTTTGGGGATTTGATTATTACGGCGATTCCCGTACGGTAGACGTTCACGTTAAAAGATTACGCGAAAAACTTGAAAACATTTCAGACAAATGGTCTTTAAAAACCGTTTGGGGTGTTGGATATAAATTTGAGGTAAAATAAATTATGCGTCATAAGCTATTTAAAAAACAGTTTGGCGCAATTGCTTTGATTGTGTTTTTTAGTCTTTCAACCATGTTGTTAATACTTACGTTTATGTATAACGATTATATCGCGGATGAAAAACACAGAACACTTCAAAAATCATGCCAATCATTACAGGATTTTGTTGAGCGCGACTTAACGCATAAAAATAATGAAATTGACAATAAATATTCGGTATACTATATAATGCGAACCCTCGCAGGCGTTTCGGAATTTGATTTCTTTGTAACCGATAATACAGGCGTTATAAAGGTTTGCGCGTGTGAAAAATGGGGTAATTCAGGCGGTTGCGAGCATACGGGTACTCAACTTGACGTGCGCGAAATAAAATCGGTTATTTCGGACGAACGAAAAAATATAAGCACATTGGGTTTGTATATCAGTCCGCACTATACCGCCGCAGGAGCACTTGAATCTACCGACGGCAAAACGCTCGGTTACGTGGTCGCCGGTGATTCGATGGATGACGTTAGAAATATTATGGAACGTATCGCTCACATATATATAATTTCGGCTATAGTTCCGTTAATTTTAATGTTTTTGGCAATTTTCATTACAACCTACAGGTTAACAAAACCTTTAAAACTTATGTCCGATG
>JAFYQN010000191.1 GCA_017559885.1 Clostridia bacterium | reverse complement strand
GGTCTTATAGATATTCATATTCACGGATATCTTAGTAAAGACGTTTGCGACGGCGAGAAAGACAGCATTCGCACAATTGCAGGCGGTATTGTTAAAAACGGTGTTACGGGCTTTTTGCCTACCACAATGACTGTTGACATGGCAGTTATTCGCAAAGCGCTCCAAGTTTGCCGCGATTTAAAAGAAGAAAGTAAAACTTGGGCCGGCTCACAAATTCTTGGTTGTCATGCCGAGGGTCCATTTATCTCTGAGAGCAAAAAAGGCGCGCAAGACCCAAAATACATACTTAAGCCCGATGCTAAGTTTGTAAAAGAATATGCCGATATTATAAAAATTATCACACTTGCTCCCGAAACCGACACCGAAGATTTTGCCGCTATTCGTGAAATTGCTCGCGATACCGACGTTGTAATCTCGATGGGTCACACTTCTGCCGACTACGAAACCGCAATGGCAAGCACCAACGTAGGCGTTAAGCACGTTACTCACCTCTTTAACGCTATGACGCCACTTGCTCACCGCGCTCCCGGTGTTGTTACTGCGGCATTTAACAGTGACGTAACAACCGAAGTTATCGTTGACACATTCCACGTTAACAGTTGTTTCTACGATTTGCTTTATAAAATCAAGGGCAGAAAACTCTGCTTTATTACCGACTGTTTGCCTGCAGGCGGTCTCCCTTATGGCGAGTACACCTTGGGCGGCACCAAAATTATTTACAACGATATCGTTTGCCGACTTGAAGACGGCACAGTTGCAGGTAGCGTATTGCCACTTAACCAAGGTGTTTGGAACGTTTACACCAACTCAAATATTCCACTTAACGAGTGCGTAAACGGCGCAACACTTAACCCTGCTACCGCAATCGGTATCGACGACCGCAAGGGTTCGCTTGACGTAGGTAAAGACGCTGACATTATTATTACTGATGACAGCTTTAACGTACAAAAAACAATTATCGGAGGAGAAATCAGATATGAATCTTAAAGTAAAAGCTAAACTCGACCCCCAATTTGCCCCAATGTCTGTTGTTTGCCGCGAAATGCGTGAAGCAACTGCCGCTGACGGTCAAGACATTGTTATCGCTGTTGAGCGTAACAAGGGTTACACCACTACATACAAAACCCGTATCTTCAAAGACGGTACAGGTAAAGATGCCGAAAACTACGCTTTTGTAGAGCGTATTGTTAAAACTCTTTTGTGGGTTGCAGGCGGTTATAAAATCATTATCGCAGGTAGCGACACTGTTGCACAAAAGATTGCCGAAGCTTACAGCTACGGCGGCGCGCGTGACTTTGACGTTAAGTTTATGGAACGCGTTTATGAAGAAAAGTTTAGCGTATCAAGCGTAGCGCTCCAAGACGCTCCAAAGGATAAGTCATCTGCTTCTCCTGTAGGTCGTCATCTTGACGGTTGCCGTATTGGTTTTGACGCAGGCGGTTCTGACCGTAAGGTTAGCGCAGTTATCGACGGCGAAAGCGTATATTCTGAAGAAGTTGTTTGGTTCCCAAAAACTAATTCTGACCCAGACTATCACTACCAAGGTATTCTTGAAGCAATGAAGACTGCCGCTTCAAAAATGCCACGCGTTGACGCTATCGGCGTATCATCTGCCGGCGTTTACGTAGACAACCGTATCATGGTTGCATCTCTCTTTATCAAAGTTGGCGACGAAGACTTTGAAAAGAAAGTTAAGAATATGTATATTGACGTAGCGCGTGAAATCGGCGAAAACATTCCGATTGAAGTTGCAAACGACGGTGACGTTACTGCCCTTGCAGGCGCTATGAACCTTGGCGAAAACGCAGTTCTTGGCGTTGCTATGGGTACAAGCGAAGCCGCAGGTTACGTTGACCCACAGGGCAACATCACAGGTTGGCTTAACGAACTTGCATTTGCTCCTGTTGATTTCTGCACTGACGCTATGGTTGACGAGTGGTCAGGCGACTATGGTTGCGGCGTTAAGTACTTCTCACAAGACGGCGTAATTAAGCTTGCTCCATTTGCAGGTATCGAACTTGACGAAGCTCTCTCTCCTGCTGAAAAACTTAAGGTTGTTCAAAACCTTATGAAAGAAGGCGACGAAAGAGCAGCAGCAATCTACGATACAATCGGCGCATACTTTGGTTATGCTATCGCTTACTACAGTGAATTCTATGATATTAACCACGTTCTTATCATGGGTCGTGTAACAAGCGGTAAGGGTGGCGAAATTCTTCTTGAGCGCGCTCAGGAAGTTCTTGATACAGAATTCCCAGAATTGGCTAAGAAAATCAACCTCAACATCCCTGATGAAAACGCACGTCGCGTTGGTCAGTCTGTTGCAGCTGCAAGCTTGCCAAAACTTAACTAATAACAATTTAGCCCCGCAATATGCGGGGCTTTTTTCAAATGGGAGTTTTATTTATGTTTGATTTTATTTCTAATTTGTTTTTTAAGAATAGCGGCAAAAGAATACAAAATTTAGCAATGGTATTTTTTATCATTCAATCGGTTGCCGCTATTATTGCTGGCGTTATATTCTTTATTGCAGGAATAATAACTATTTTTGATGGCGGAATTATGATATGTTTGTTATCTCCTTTTGCTGTTTTGTCGGCTATTTGTGTTGCTTGGTTGGATTCAATTTTCGTATATGGTTTTGGCGAATTGATTGAAAACACCTCAAAAGAAACCGAAAACGACTCAACAGTTTTGCCGACTTCTACGTCTCAAACAAAGAAAGCCGATAATAAAACATCGAAGTCAAAAACCGTTTTATATCATTGCGCAGAATGTGGCAAACTTTCTTCTGAAAAACTTTGCGAAGACTGTAAAAACAGAAGGATAATTAACGAAAACGATTTGTCCGAATTCTCTCCTTGCCATGTTTGCGGCGCCGACGTTTCAAATGACGGTTCCTATTGTCATGTTTGTAATGCAAAGTTAGATAAAAATATAAAAACCGAGTAGATTTACTCGGTTTTTTATTTTATATAAAATTCATCTTCACACCATTTTTGCGGATTGGTGTCAATATAATCCCAAATTTCCTGAT
>JAFYQN010000190.1 GCA_017559885.1 Clostridia bacterium | reverse complement strand
GGTATTTTTGCAACCTTTATTGGTTGTTTCTACCTTGGTTTCCCACAGGAAGCGGCTGCATCTATCGGTATTATCGGTGGCGCAGACGGTCCTACAGCAATTTACACCACATCAAAACTTTTCCCAAATCTTTTAGGTCCTATCGCGGTTGCGGCTTACTCATATATGGCGTTGGTTCCTGTAATTCAGCCACCTATTATGAAGTTGCTTACTACCAAAAAAGAGCGTCAAATCGTTATGAAACCTCTTCGTCAAGCAACCAAGACCGAAAAGATTGTCTTCCCAATCGTTGTTACAATCTTTGTAGCATTGTTGGTACCATCGGCAACTCCTCTTGTAGGTTGCTTAATGCTTGGTAACCTTTGGAAAGAATCAGGCGTTGCAGAACGTCTTTGCAAGACTGCTCAAAACGAACTTATGAACATTGTTACCATCTTCCTTGGTATCTCTGTTGGTGCTACTGCTACTGCAAGCGCATTCCTTAATGGCGAGACACTCAAGATTTTGGCAATGGGTATCGTAGCGTTTGGTATGGGTAGCGCATGTGGCGTATTGCTTGCTAAGTTTATGAACCTATTTACAAAGAACAAGATGAACCCACTTATTGGTTCTGCAGGCGTATCGGCAGTACCAATGGCGGCTCGTGTTTCACAGATGGTTGGTCAAAAAGAAAATCCATCAAACTTCCTTCTCATGCACGCTATGGGTCCAAACGTTGCAGGTGTTATTGGTTCAGCAATTGCAGCAGGTGTACTCATCTCTCTCTTTGGTTAAACATCAGTTTGAATAAACTTGCTCATTCCTTGATTTTTGCAAGGGGCGGTATAGGAATACAGCGCCCTTGCTTCAAATCGTCGGTATGAACAAATTTCTTTCAACCGAATATAGATTGTTTATAGATGTATTTTGTAAAATACAGAAAGGACTAAAAATTATGGCTAATAAACCATTGTATATTACCGATACCATTTTGCGTGACGCTCATCAGTCACAGGCGGCTACTCGTATGCGCATTGAGGATATGATTCCGGCGCTTGAGCGTCTTGACAAAATTGGTTATTGGTCAGTAGAGTGTTGGGGTGGCGCGACTTTTGACTCTTGTATGCGTTTTCTTAACGAAGACCCATGGGAAAGACTTCGCACAATCAAAAAACATATGCCCAACACAAAACTTCAAATGCTTTTCCGCGGTCAAAACATTTTGGGTTACAAGCACTACGCTGACGACGTTGTTGATATGTTTGTTAAAAAGTCAATCGAAAACGGTATTGACGTAATCCGTATTTTTGACGCGCTTAACGACCCACGTAACCTTGAACAAGCTATTAAGTCTTGTAAAGAACACGGCGGTATTTGTGAACCTGCAATCAGTTACACAACAAGCCCCGTTCACAACGAGGAGTACTTTGTAAACCTTGCAAAAACCCTTGAAAGCATGGGCGCAGACGTAATTTGTATTAAGGATATGGCAAACCTTTTGCTTCCTTATGATGCATATTCACTTGTTAAAAAACTTAAGGAGAACGTAAAGGTTCCGATTCATCTTCATACACATAACACTACCGGTACAGGCGATATGACCTACCTTATGGCTTCCCAAGCAGGCGTTGACATTGTTGACTGCGCGCTTTCTCCATTTGGTAACGGTACTGCTAACCCTGCTACCGAAGCGCTTGTTGCAACCCTTATGGGTACCGAGCGTGATACAGGCCTTGACCTTGAAAAACTTTCTGACGTTGCTACCCACTTCCGTGGCGTTGCTAACAAAATGAAAGCCGAAGGCACACTCGACCCCAAGGTGCTTAACGTTGACGCTAAAACACTTCTTTACCAAGTACCTGGCGGTATGCTTTCTAACACAATCTCTCAACTTAAGCAAGCAGGCAAAGAAGACAAACTTTACGAAGTTCTTGCCGAAGTGCCAAGAGTTAAGAAAGACTTTGGTTACCCACCACTCGTAACACCTACAAGCCAAATCGTTGGTACACAGGCAGTTATGAACGTTATCTCGGGCGAGCGCTACAAGATGGTTCCAAAGGAATCAAAGGCGCTCCTTCGTGGCGAGTATGGTAAACTTCCTGCTCCCGTTAATGAGGAAGTTCGCAAAAAGGCAATCGGCGACGACAAGGTTATTACCTGCCGTCCTGCAGATTTGCTTGAACCAGAACTCGAAAAATACGCAGCCGAAATGAAGGAAAAGGGCATTGGTAAGTCTTATGAAGACGTACTTAGCTACGCTCTCTTCCCACAGGTTGCTGAAAAGTTCTTTGCAGTACGTGACGCAGCTCCCGTAGAAGAGCCTGCAGTTCGCGAACTTATAGTGGAAGACCTTTCAAACTAATTTGTTAAAATTAAAAGCACTCATCATTACGATGAGTGCTTTTTTATTTAAATATTACCTAAACAATCTTCCGTCGGCATCGAATATAGCGGTGCGAACAACATTATAACAAACGGTGTTTTGTGTTTCTTCATAAAATTTGTTTAAAAACAGTTCGGGGTTAAGGTTTTCGATGCTACCGGCGGGCAACGTTATTTTTAAAACGGTGTTACCGTCATTTTGGTCAAGATAAAACGCCTTTATTTTATCGGCAACCTCTATCTCTTTTTCGCCGCCTTTTTTGGTCTTCTTTAAAACTACGATGCTTTCTCGGCTAAAAAAGTCATTAAGCGCGTCTTTTAATTTACCGCCATCGTCAAACGTTACGTTAAACTTTGCCGCTGTAACGTCGCCTGCTTTTTTAACGGGCTCTGCCGCATCAAAAAATCTAATATAAGGTGGGCAAACGGCATTTAGTTTTTCGGGCAAAAGAGATATGTCGTAATCGTCGTCCAAAAGGCGAATGTCAAGCACGTCGTAATCGCTTTCGAAACCAAGCGATAACGGCAAAGCAAAGGTCATATAAAGATGGGGGTTAAAACCCTCGGTGTACCATACGGGTAATTCTGTTCGACGAATGGTACGCGCCATAAAACGCGTCATATCAAGATGAGATATAAAACGCATTCTACCGCCTTTTTTATAAAAAAGTCTAACGTTTTTCAATGCAAACACCCTTTCTGTAAGAATTTGCGCCACAGTTTGCGCACTTTTGTCGACAGTTAGGTGTGGTCACTTCGCTGTGCGCCGCCATATTTTCACGAATTAAAAATTCCTTTGTAATGCGGTAATCAAGGTGTTCCCAAGGGGCAATTTCATCGAAAGAACGGGTGCGGTTTGCATAAAATGCGGGGTCAACTCCACACTCGTCAAACGCTTCGAGCCATTTTTCCAACTCAAAGCATTCATCCCAACCATCAAAACGGCAACCTTTTTTATACGCCGCTTCAATTACTGCACCAAGACGGCGGTCACCACGAGCAAATACACCCTCCAAAAAACTGGTTTTGTTTTCGTGGTAGTTAAAGGTGATTTTTTTGCTCTTTATGCTATCTTTAAGCAACATTTGTTTGCGCATCATTTCTTCGCGAGTGATTTGCGGTTCAAACTGGAACGGGGTATGTGGTTTTGGCACAAAGTTTGCAACGCTTATTGATACGTTTACCGCTTTGCCCTTTGGTTTTTCAGGCAAACTGTAATATAGGTCGACAATCTTTTGCGCCAAATCGGCAATACCTACGATATCTTCGTCGGTTTCGGTCGGAAGACCCATCATAAAGTAAAGCTTTACTGCGGTATATCCACCACGAAAAGCGGTAGCGCAGGTAGAGAGGATATCGTCCTCGGTAATGTTTTTGTTTATAACGTCACGAAGTCGTTGCGTGCCGGCTTCGGGCGCAAATGTAAGACCGCTTTTTTTAAGGCGGTTAATTTTTTGCATAAGTTCTTCGCTGAAGTTATCAATGCGAAGCGACGGGAGGGATAGACTTATCTTGTCGCACTCGGTCCAGGTTAGCATTTCGTCAAGCATCTGCTCAAGATGCGTGTAGTCGCTGGTTGAAAGACTTGAAAGCGACATTTCATCATAACCGGTATTGCGACAAAGCGCTCTTGCCTGACGGTTTACAGTTGCGGCGCTTTTTTCACGAACTGGTCGGTAGATATATCCTGCCTGACAAAAACGGCATCCGCGTATACAACCGCGAAAAACCTCCTGCACGGCGCGGTCGTGTACCGCTTCAACGTAAGGCACTACAAAGCGGTCGGGGTAATAGGTTTCGTCAAGATTTTCTTCGATTCGCTTTTCTATAACGGCAGGCGCGTCGCCCTTTGGTGTAATAGCGGCGATTGTGCCGTCATCGTTATAACTAAAATCGTAAAGCGACGGTACGTAAACACCCTTAATTTTTGCGGCTTTGCTAAGGAAATCTGCCTTGTTGTAGCCGTTTTTCCTGCACTCTTTGTATAGGTCTATAACCTCCAGGTCAACCTTTTCGCCCTCGCCTAAAAAGAAAATATCTATAAAGTCGGCAAGCGGCTCGGCATTACAAGCGCAAGGACCACCTGCAACAACAATTGGGTAACTGTCGTCACGGTCACTTGACTTTAGCGGTATACCGCCAAGGTCTAACATAGTTAAGATATTTGTATATGAAAGTTCATACTGAAGCGTAAAACCTATAAAATCAAAATCGCGAATAGAGTCGCGGCTTTCGAGCGCATAAAGGGGTATGTTTTCTTCACGCATAACCTTTTCAAAGTCTATCCATGGCGCAAAAACTCTCTCGCACCAAATGTCATCTCTTTCGTTAAAAAGAGAATAGAGAATTTTCATACCTAAATGGCTCATACCAATCTCGTACGTATCGGGAAAACAAAAGGCAAATCGCACGTCAACCGCCGACTTATCTTTCATTACTTGATTAACCTCTCCGCCCGAATAACGACCAGGTTTTTGCACTGTAAGAAGTAGTTGTTCTAATCTTTTTTTATCCATAATTTCACCAAATTTCTTTTGTTAAGTAAATATTACAATAAATACTGCATTCTTGCAATGATTTTATTAAAAATTTAAGTAAAAATATCTTTTATTTTAATAAGTATTGTGGTATAATGCATTATGTATAATTGCCTGTATTATGTGAAAAGGGGGCGTATGCCGTGAAATTAAAAAATTTTGTTGCAATACTTATGGTAATTTGCTTATGCGGTTGTGTTTGCGGCTGCGATTTAATTGACAATACAGACGAATTAGTATCCCCACCCGAACTCACAGGCGAGATGGCTCCCATTGCCGAAGCGCTTTACAGTAGCGCAGGTGATGATTGCGACCTAAAATATCCCACCGCAGGCGATAACCGTTCGGCTATTGTGTTAGAAGATATAAACGGCGATGGCGTATTTGAAGCGTTTGCCTTTTATAGCACAAGCAATGATGAAATGACCACAATGCATATAAACGCCATTTGCCAAACAGAAGGAAAATGGACATCGGTTGCCGACCAAACAATTGTTGCAACGGGTGTTGAAATGGTTGATTTTTGCGACCTTAACGACGACGGTTATAAAGAAATCCTTGTCGGTTGGGACGTTAACGGCACAAGTGAAAAACAACTTAGCGTATTTACCTTTACCAAAAACGTTTTGGCGCAAAAACTTATTCAAGCGTATACAAATTTCTTGTGTTGCGACCTTGACAGCAACGGCACCTATGAAATATTTGTGCATTTGCTTAATACCACCGAAAAAAGTAATAAAGCAATGATTTACAGATACAAAGAAGACGGTATGGCTCAGACTGCAGGTTGTATAATGGACAGCGCAGTAAAAAGCGCAGGCGCGCCGGTTCTTTCGGTGTTATCTAACGGACAAAAGGCGATTTATATCGACGAAATCAAGGGTGTAGGTTCAGTAACAGAGGTTTTATATCTTTCAAAAGGTGTGCTTGTGAATCCGCTTCTTGATTCGGTTAATTCTTTTGAAAACATTTCAACCTTCCGCGCGGCGTCAATCGAAACAAAAGATATAAACGGCGACGGCATACTTGAAATTCCCGTTGCAAGCGACCTGCCAAATGCGGTAAGCGACGGCGAAAAATTATATTATACAAACTGGTGTTCATTTAACGGTGAGAAGTTGTCAATAAAGCTTGTTACCATTGTTAACACCGTAGACGGGTATTATCTTACTGTGCCAAACACTATGGTAGGATACATAGCAGTGCTTAAAGATATAGAAAATCACAAGCGCGCGATTTACCACTACGATTCACAAAACGAAGAAATGGGAAAACTACTTTTTACCATTACCGCGATAGACGCGAAAAAGTGGGATAAAAGCGATTTTGACCACGGCGATATGGTAGAGTTATCACGCCAAGACGGCGTGGTGTACGTGGCAGAAATCGGCGAGGGCGCAAAACCATTTGCCATAACTATTGACACTATAAAAGATACGTTTTATTTGGTAGATTAACGGAGGAGTAATTTTGAGAAGAGTACTTATTGTTGAAGACGAAGTCGCAATCCGCGAGTTCGAAGCCATAAACCTTAAACGCGTAGGATACGAAACAGTTGAAGCCGGTAGCGGTGAAGAAGCGCTTGAAATATACGACAACGACCCTATGGGATTTGATATTGCGCTTCTTGACGTAATGATGCCCGGTATGGACGGCTTTGCCCTTTGCAAAGAACTACGCCAAAGAAGCGATACTATTGGTATAATAATGCTTACCGCAAAATCGCAAGAAATGGATAAAATAAGCGGGCTTATGATTGGCGCGGACGACTACGTAACCAAGCCGTTCAGTCCAACCGAACTGCTTGCGCGCGTTGACTCGCTTTACCGTAGAGTTAGCAAACCGACCGTATCAAACAAACCGTCAACCCAAATTGAATCGGGTAGATTTGTGCTTGACCTTCGCAGTCGCACACTTTCAAAAGACGGCAAAAATATAGAACTTACTCAAGTAGAATTTCAAATTATGGAATACTTTATTGCAAACGCTGATGAACCAATCAGCAGAACGGCAATTTTGCATAAGGTATGGGGCGAAGAATATTTTGGCGAGGAAAAGATAGTCGACGTTAATATTCGTCGCCTTCGTATGAAGATAGAAGAAGACTCATCTGACCCTAAATTTATAGTAACCGTTTGGGGCAGAGGTTATATGTGGAACACTAAAGCAAGATAAGATTTTTAAATTTGACACAAAGGAGGGATTACGCAATGAAAAAACCGTTTCATTTTAAAAGTATAGCTACGCGCTGGCTTTTTAAAGTGTATCTAATTATTGCGCTTGCGGTAATCGTTATTGCGATAATCCTTTCGGCGCTTTTTGTAAATCTTAACTTTAGCACTGTTCAGTCACAAGCGACCGACTACGCGCAAAGTTTTGATAGTTTAAGCACCGCAAACAGTGAGAATTTTTATAGTCTTGCAATAAACCTTTCGGATGATTTTGAATATAAAAGCAAGATAGAAGTTCAGGTTATAAGCGCAGACGGCAGAATGGTTGTGTCAACTACGGGCTTTAAACCGTCGGACGATTTGGCCGCCGACTACAACCGCGCGCTCGCTTCATCAAGCGGATTTTCGGTTTATCGCGGTAAAAATTCGGGCGGCGAACGCATTATGTCAGGCACAAAAGTTATTCGTTCCGCTAACGGCGAAACGCTTGGCGCATATCGTTGGGTAACGTCACTTAAAGCTACCAACAAACGAAACAATCTAACCGTTATTATGATTGTTTTGCTTACGCTTTTGGTTCTTGCTTTTTGCGCGGTGTCGGGACTGTTTTTCTTAAGAGCAATGGTTGCTCGTTTGCGTGATATGGGTAATATTGCCCGTAAAATTGCAGGCGGCGACTTCAAAGCGCGCATAGAGGTTGACGGAAACGATGAAATAAGCGAACTTTGTGAAACCATAAACTATATGGCGAGCGAACTTCAAAATGCCGAAACTATGAAAAACGACTTCATCTCTTCGGTATCGCACGAACTTCGCACCCCCCTTACCGCAATACGCGGTTGGGGCGAAACGGCAAAGATGTCGGTAGGCGTTGATGAAGAACTTGTATCGCGCGGCATAGACGTCGTATTAAGCGAGGCCGATAGATTGTCAGGTCTGGTTGAAGATTTACTCGACTTTTCGCGTATGCAGTCGGGCAGAATGATAGTTAACAATGTTATGCCGACCGACGTATCGGAACTTTTGTGTATGGTATCGGATATGTATACCGAGCTTGCCGCTAAACAGGGCATAGAATTATCATATACTCCGCCTGTAAAAAGCTCGATTGTTATGAGTGACGCCGACCGACTTAAACAGGTGTTTATAAACGTTATTGATAACGCGGTAAAATATACCGAAAAAGGCGGTCTTGTTCTCGTGGCGCAAACTCGAGAAGAAGGTTGCGTGCGAATAGTTGTTAAGGACACGGGCGTTGGTATTCCTGCCGAAGACCTTGACCACGTAAAAGAAAAATTCTTTAAATCAAATAAAACCGTTCGCGGTAGCGGCATAGGTCTTGCTGTTGCCGATGAAATAATAAAACAACATCAGGGACTTTTGTTTGTTGAGTCTACCGAGGGCGTTGGTACAACCGTTACAATCGTGTTGCCGCTTTACGAACCCGAGGAAGAACCACAAGTGGTTGAAGAAGTTATTGAACCGCTTGAAAACACACAACAAGAACTTCCCATAGATGAACCACCAATCCAAGACCAAAAGCAAGAACAAGGAGATAGTTAACTTGGCAAAATACACAAGTATTGGCGGTCAGGCGCTAATCGAGGGTATTATGATGAAAAACCCTCAAAAAAAGACAGCCCTTGCCGTACGCAAACCCGACAAAACAATCGATATCAGTTATATCAACGATAAAAGTATAAAAGATAAAATTCCATTTTTAAAACTTCCCGTGCTTCGTGGAATTGTAACCTATATTGAAACCATGATACAAGGTTACAAGGTAATGATGAAATCGGCAGACATATCGGGTTTTACCGATATTGAAGAAGACAAGAAAAACGACAACAATAAAAAAAGCGGTGCTGCGCTTGGCGCAATAGCAGGCGCTATCGGTAGCGTGGTAGGAATTCTTTTGGCGGTAGCGCTGTTTTGGTTTTTACCTACCTATGCCGTAGGCGGTCTTGAGTGGATTGTTGGCAAATGGGTAACCGATTTTGCCTTTTCGGGAATTGCCAAAGCGGCTATTACACAGGCAATAAAGATAGTGATTCTTGTAACTTATATGTTCGCAATATCTTTTATGAAAGATATCCGCCGTGTTTTTGCATATCACGGCGCCGAGCATAAAACGATATTTTGTTACGAAGCAGGTTTGCCTCTTACGGTTGAAAACGTAAAAAAACAAAAGCGTTTTCATCCCCGTTGCGGAACTTCGTTTTTGATTCTTATGTTGCTTATAAACATCATTATCTCGGCAACCCTTTATACTTTGGTGCCTGAAATCGGCGATAATAGTCTATATCGTTTTGGCGCAGGACTTGTTTTGTTGCCACTCATTTGCGGTGTTGGATATGAAGTTCTTAAAATATGCGGTAGATTTGACAATATTTTTACCCGTATAATATCGGCTCCAGGTGTGTGGATGCAACACATCACCACCAAAGAACCCGATGACGATATGATCGAAATAGCAATTGCGGCGCTTAAAGCGTGCGATGAAATAGAAGATGAACCACAAGATAAAATAGAGGAAGAAACCGAAAACAATGACAATATTTGAAGCGTATAACGACTGTAAAAAACAGTTACAGGCGGCAGGGATAGAGGACTACGTATTTGAATCAAAGCAGATAATCAAACATGTAACCGGTTATACCAACACCCAAATACTTACAAAATACACCGAAAATTTAAACAAATTTCAACAAGACAATTTAACAGTAATAATAAAGCAACGTCTAATTCGTTATCCATTGCAGTACATAATAGGTCGTTGGAACTTTTTTGGATACGAGTTTTTTGTAGGTCCCGGTGTGCTTATTCCCCGTAGTGACACCGAAACGCTAATGGACGTTTGCCTTGAAACGCTTAAAGATAAACAGTCGCCACGCGTACTTGATTTATGCGCAGGTACGGGTTGTATTGGAATTACAATTAAGGGCGAATGTACGGCTGCCGACGTTACACTGGTAGATAAGTACGAGGAAGCGTTGAACTATGCCACAAAAAACGCTTTACACAATAATGCTGACGTCAAAATTGTTCAGGGCGACGTGTTAAAAACCGAAGGCGCCGAAGGGCAATATGACCTTATTGTAAGCAATCCGCCGTATATAACCGACGCCGATATGCAAACCCTTCAACCCGAAGTTAAATTTGAGCCGACCACCGCGCTCGCGGGCGGAGAAGACGGACTGCTGTTTTACCGACATATTGCAAGCGAATATAAAAAGTATCTTGCGCCAAACGGTACTTTGGCGTTTGAAGTGGGTATAAATCAATCCGAGCAGGTTGCAAAACTCATGGAGCAAAACGGATTTGAAAATGTTGCCGTCCGCAAAGACTACGCCGAGATAGACAGGGTAGTTTTTGGGACACTAAAAAACGTATAATATAACCAAATAAAATATTTGGAGGAAATAAAAATGGCAAAAGAAAAGCAGACAAAAACCGTAGGTACAGACAAATCTGCCGAGGGCAGAGAAAAAGCATTGCAAACCGCAATGGCTCAAATAGAAAAGCAATACGGCAAGGGTGCCGTGATGCTTCTTGGTGAAAATGCCGCAATGAATGTTGAGCATATTAAAACTGGCTCTATGGCGCTTGATATGGCGCTTGGCATAGGCGGTATCCCAAGAGGTAGAATTATTGAAATTTATGGTCCTGAATCTTCTGGTAAAACAACTTTAGCACAACACGTTGTTGCTGAGTGTCAGAAAAAAGGTGGAATTGCTGCTTACGTTGACGCAGAACACGCGCTTGACCCTGAATACGCTCGTAATT
>JAFYQN010000189.1 GCA_017559885.1 Clostridia bacterium | reverse complement strand
GCAAAATGATAAAAGACTGTGCATTTTCGCACAGTCTTTCTTTGGTTTACACTTCTTCAGCTACGGAAGCATTAACGGAAAAATTGGTATAAACACATTCCATTACATTGCTTTCGGGTTGCTCGTTATAGACACAGGCAATCGGTATTTTTTGTTCGTAGGCATCAATGACGAGTTTTACCAAGGGGTTAGGATATTTCGTTTTATAACCACTTTGTTTAAAAATCATTATATCAATAGTATCGTCGCCGTCTTTCATTTTTATTGATATGTATTTTCTTTCGTCGCCGTCAATTCCGTCGTATCGTTTAAGGTAGGTAATGTAACCACCTAAAAAGTTATTGTTTTTTTCGTTTGATAATTTATTAGATTTCATATAGAAACCTCCTTGTTAAAGTATTTAGTGGTTTCCATATAACTCTTTAATATGTGTGTTGTGATATTCAAAGGTTTTACTATACTAATTGTTTTTTCTATCACTCCTAACATTTAAGCATCTTACTTATTACAAAGTTTTTTCAGTTAAGTATGATAATTCAATTTTCTTTAAGTCCGTAAGTTTAACCTTGTTTAAGACAGTATAATTTAATACCTTAATATAAGTGAATAACTTTAAAACTTAATATAGGTGTTTAAATCTATTACTTAATATATAAGTAACTAATTTATTACTTTGTAGTAAGTATTTAAATTAATAACTTATTATTTTTTATTTGTCAAGAAAAATGAGAACTTTTTTCAAGTCCTCATTTTTTACTATGCAAATATGTATCTTCAAGGTCTTTTCTATCTTCGCTATGGCCTAATTCTGACATTACCATTTTTGTTCCGTTTTTGCCGTCTTTCTCGTATCTCTCGGCAGTTTCTTCTGCCCACAACTTACGGATAGAGTGAACACCACTTTTGATTTCGCCGTTTGGGGTGCAGATATTCAACTTTTCGCAACGGCGACGAAGATAACGATTGACCGACCCTTTTCGGACCGCAAAAACTCGGTCTTGTGGGTTCTTGCCTTTGATTTGTTGACGGAGCAGGCTTGCCGTTTCTTCGCTCATTGGCAACACTCTTGTTCTATTTCCTTTGTCCTTGTAAATAGTGATTTCGCAGTTCTTAAAGTCTATATGGCGAACTTCAAGTCTTTCAAGGGTGTTGACCCTTACTCCCGTTTGATATGCGAATTTTAAGGCAGTAAGACTATCGCAAGAACGAGGTGCAGCAAGTATCTTTTCCATTTCTGCACGGGTAAAAGAGTATTGCTTTATTGTATCGGTTTTCTCAATTTTGCTTTCATCAACTGATACAGAGTAATCGGTGCGGATGTTAAAAGTTTTATTTGCACATTTTGAAAGTTTAAGCAAATTACTTTGATATGTTTTAATCGTTTTCAACGAACAATTTTCGGTCGCCTTTCGCTCAATGTAGGATTGGCACATGTCGGGGGTTATTTGCTTTACTTGTTTGACCCCGTACTCGTTTTTTATAAAAGCGGCGAAGTCGTGAGCAAAGTCTTTGAGGTTGCTCTTTGCCGATAACGATTTTATAATATGGTCGCTCTCAGAATGTGGGTTGTGCTTGTCGCTATGCTTGTCAAAGTGCAAAACAAAGCACATGTCCAAAGCAGAGTTAAATTGATAGAATAATGATTTTGACATTGTTTTGTCGCTCCTTTCGTGGTATTTGTCGCCATTGTCGTCGCGATCGTAAACGTCGCGCCGTTAATGGCGACATAATTTATGTAATTTTTAAGGTGCCGAACCAATGCCCGACACCCTAAAAATAATATATGTATCGTATTTGTTCAGATGAAAGAAAACGGTGCCGTCGCTCCGTTTTCCCAAAACAACGATATATTATCGCATCGTTGATAAACCGACGAAACGTCGGTCGGGGTGTTCAACCAAAAATGCCGATATACATTTTTAAGATTGAACATCATGGGAAGTGTGCCTTTGAGGTCATTTACAACAAAGCGGCGGCACACAACACATGATTGGGTTTCAATGTGTGTAGTTTTCTTGTTTGTGTGATTTTCAAAGATATAAATATTCCTCCTTCGTTTTGTTCTCTAATATTGCTCCTACATTGTATTATCTAAATACAAATATAGCATGACAAAGTTTCAAATAAAAATCAAGAAAAGGTAAAAAAATTCCGGGACCCGAAAAATCGGGTCCCGATGCTTTGTTTAAAAAACAAAGATATAAATAATATCCGTAATAACATTGCTGTTTACGAGAATTTCTGTTATAATATAAAAAACAACATATTGGAGAAAATGTATGCAAACAAAGATATGTAACAAATGCAATCAAGAAAAACCGATAGAAGATTTCCCCAAAAGACCAAAAACTGAAAAATATTATGGAACTTGCAAGGAATGTAAAAAAGAGTATGCAAAAATATATAGGGTTCAAAATGCAAGTTCAATAAGTGAAAGACGAAAGAAAAAGTATAAAGATAATATTGAAGAGATGCGAGAAAAAGGCAGAGAGTATTATGCCAATCACAAAGAAGAAGTTAATGCGAGGAATAAAGCGTATTATGAAAAAAACAGCAAAGAATTAAATGCTAAAAGCAGAGCTTATTACAAAGACCATGCTGAAGAAATTAAAGAGCAGAAAAAAGTT
>JAFYQN010000025.1 GCA_017559885.1 Clostridia bacterium | reverse complement strand
TCAAGAAGGACTTAAAGTTGTATTGCCCGAAAACAAATTGCTATCTATATTAAAGTTGTCACAACTTCTTAACGATAAAAAATATGTAGAACTTGCGCGCGATAAATTTAACTTTACCATAAGAGATTTTTACCGTTTGCAATCGTCGGCAGTGTTATATGATAAAACGCGGTTTGACGCTTTAAGCAGTGAAAACGAGTATTTAAAATCACACGTCGAAAATCTAAATAACGCTATCGACAATTTGCAATCCAACGTAGAAAAACAAACGCAGGATATTAAGTATTACGAGGATTTGGTAAACCATAAAAATGCCGAAATTGATGGTCTTAATTCTATAATAAATCACAAACACACCTTGCTTAACAAAACGGTTGAATACCGAGCTGCCAAACTTATTAAAAAGGTTTTAACCGTATTAAGACACGCAAAACATTTTCTAATTCTTCGTGATAAAAAGGGCAAAAAATACCGCAAGAGCGTAATGCTTTACGGCTTTTACGGTATGAATTTGGGCGATGATTTGTTCTTTGAAAAACTACTCGAACGCTACCCAAATACTATGTTTTTGGTGTACTGTTTTGGTTATTACCGTCCGTTTTTTGAAAAGTACAACAACGTTAAATTTTACGCTTATGACGACCCGTTGGTTTTAAAGATAAGACAAATAGGCGATAAATTTAAAATTACCGATTTATTTGAACTGCTACTGCTTAAACGTAGTAGCGCAACGGTGCATATTGGTGGTTCTATCTATCAACAAATAGGCGATTACGAGCTTGATTATAAACTTCGACTTCGTCGTAAACAACGCGGCAAACCATTTTACTCTATTTCGTGTAATTTTGGCGCATATAAGACCGAAGAGTTTAAAAACAAATGGGGCAAACAGTTTAAAAAATTTAAGGATGTTTGTTTTAGAGATAAATACTCTTATGAACTTTTCTCTAAACTAAAAGGCGTGAGAAATGCTCCTGACCTGCTATTTTCATATAAGTATAAAAAACAGGAAACCCTTCCTGAAAGCGTTGCTATATCGGTGTTTAATCCGTTTGCGTCGCACCGTAGTCATTCGCAAGAGGTTTGTCAAGCATATCTTGATGCGCTTGCAAAAACCGTTTGCGACCTTGTAAAAGATGAAAAAAAGGTATCATTGCTTGGCTTTTGCACCTTTGAGGGCGACGGTGAATTTATTGAAAAACTATTAAACGTTTTGCCCGACAACACACGCGATGCCGTAAAGGTTGTAAACTATTCGTTTGACAGTAAAGATGAAGTGTTAAACGAGCTCGCGGTAGCCGAATATATAATCGGTACGCGACTTCACTCTTGTATTTTGGGTCTCGTTATGGGCAAAAAGGTGTTGCCAATAGCGTACAACCAAAAAATTCATTATATACTTGGCGATATAAGTTACGACCAACCGATTGTTGAGTTAGATGATATTGTAAATTACAAGGATAACGGCTTTGCCGATGTGCTTAAAACCTTAAAATCGTTTGACGTGAGCGAGCATACAAATTCTGATAATTTACAGTTTGCGAAATTAGACAAATTTTTAAATTAAAGGTTACAAAATTGTTAATTGCAAAGTTTGTTTAATGTGCTATAATGTAATTAATATTTTTAAGGAGGAAATATTTATGTTTAAAAAATTATCTGCCATAGTTTTAGCATTAGTTCTTATTATGGTGACCCCATTGGTGGCTTTTGCGTAAAGCGACAAAAATGCGACAGTTGCAAATCCCGCAACCACCCAAAATCAAGAAACTGTATCAGAGTTTAAAAATGCATCTGAACTCTATACCAAAAATTATAATGCTTCAAAAACAGCTTATAATTTTAAAAGACCTACAACCTACGATAGCACCCCAATAGAAATTTCACCTACTGCTAAGAATGTGCCTATGACAAACGGTGAATATACTTACGTATATTTTAAAACATCTACTGCAGGTGACTACTGCGTTGAGTTTACGGCTTTTTCGGCATATGTAAATGTATACGACGTTGATGCGGATTCATATGTTGAGTGGCGTGATACTGAGTGGTATGCCGGCAATGAGTACGGTTGGCAACAAAGAGAATGCTTGGCGCTTTCACTTGAGGCAAATACTACATATCTTTTGGCTATTGACCCTTACGACCCTACTAACAACAATACAAACCCAACAAGCGTATCGATGAAAGTATCTAAATATACATACGCTGTGGAATATATTACTGTTGAACAGCCATCAGGCAAGTTTGATTGTTACAATATACTTGACCAGAACGATTTTGAGTATAACATCACTTTCGATGATAATACAAGCGGTGTGTATGAATATGAAGAACTTTGCGCTTGGGGCGGTTATGACATAGATTTTGAAGATTGCGGTACATATATCGAGTTTAATAACGAATATATTATGAGAGCGATTGATACGCCTGTTTTTGTTGGCTACAAGGGCTATTATACTGAGGCAATTGCATCATACACCTCTGTAACCGACAATTTAAAAGCTAACGGCGTAGGCATATTTGACCTTGATAATAACTATGCCACCGTATATTCAAGTCAAGGTAATGGTGAGAATTTGTTCTGGCGTATAAAGGCAAATTCAACCGGTTATTATTACTGGACGTCTTATAACGACAGTATCAGTAAACTATACGACTATTCAGCCGTAATGATCGACGAACAAAACAACATTGTTAAATTTGATGAAAAAACAAGCACATGGCCATTAGTTGCAGGCAGGGAGTATGCCTTTAACTTGTATCGAGTATTTAATTCAAACGCAACGTCATATTCGTTCTGCTTCTATAAAGACGTTGATACCATTTATCCCGATACAAGCAAGAGCGGTTGGTATCACGATTCTGTAACATACGTAACAGGTCGCGGTATTATGAGCGGTTACTCAAACGGTAAGTTTGGTACGTCTGACGGTATTCAACGTCAAGACTTTCTTGTAATGCTTGCCCGTCTTGGCAACGTTGAACTTAGCGCGTATGATTACGATTCCGACTTCCCCGACGTAGCAAACGGCAGTTATTACGAAGCAGCAGTAAACTGGGGCGCAGAATGGGGCATTGTAACGGGTTACCAAAACGGTAAGTTTGGCGTAAGCGATAAAATTACCCGTGAACAAATCGTTACATTCCTTTATAGATATGCCGGCAATTACTGTGGTAGAGATACATCGGTTAGCGCAGGAGCGCAAAGTTATTACGCGAACAAATATACCGACTATCGTAATGTTAGTTCGTATGCGCAAGAACCAATGCTTTGGGCGCTTGAAAACGGAGTGTTAAGCGGTAAAACTTCAACCACAATCGTACCGTTAGGTAACGCGCAAAGATGCGAAGTTGCAAAAATTATGTATAACGTTTTCTTAAATGACATTTTCTAAATTTAAGTTTTAATTAAAAAACAACGGTTTTCTTATGAAGACCGTTGTTTTTCGTTGGTTGTTATGGTACAATGCATATATACCATATTTTTGGGAGGAATTATATGTTTAAAAAATTATTTGCATCGATTTTGGCGACAATGATTGTGCTGTCAAGTTGTATCGTTGTATCCGCCTCAACACCAAATAACAGCCCCCTTGTTCAAATTCCGTCAAACCCCGAGGGCTTGATTGACAAAGTTAACACATACGAACTTGGGGATAATTTATATGACGAATTAGAACCTAACGATTATATGGATGAAGCAAACGTAATTCATAGCGACTATACCGTTATGGGTTATATGGATAAAAATGATATAGATTTATATTACTTTTCAATTAGTCAAGAAACCGATTTAAACTTAATTTTGGCATCTGAAACGTCGGGTGTAATAGCGGCTATTTATGACAGTGACGGAAATAAAATTTTAGACATAACACGCGAATATTTCGAAGGTCTTTACATCTCAGTTTTTATGGGTACAGCGCAAGCTGGTGAATATTATATTGGCGTGCAACCGTCCTCGACCGCTACAAGTAGTCAAGAAGTATATATTTTGTATATTGAGTACAATACAGTATGCAGTCATAGTTATTCTAACGGTTGCGACAACACTTGTGATCTTTGTGGCGAAACAAGAAACGTAACACATATCTATTCAAACAACTGTGATGATACTTGTAACGTATGCGGCGCAGGCAGAACCGCGCAACACTCATATTCAAACAGTTGCGATACAAGTTGTAATATTTGCGGCGCAACACGAAACGTATCGCATACCTTTAGTAATGCTTGTGATACAAGTTGTAATATCTGTGGCGAAACAAGAACGGCTCCACATTCTTATACTAACGAAAGTGATGACACCTGCGACCTTTGCGGCGCTACTCGCAATATAGAACGCAGCAAATTATTACCTGGTGAGACAAAACGCATAAAATGGACGGGGCAAAACGCTACGTTTGTTGAGTATACTCCAAATCAAAGCGGTTTTTACAACCTTAAAATTGCCGACCACAATCGTACAAGTAAAGTGTTTGTCGAAATCACCGACCTTACCACAGATGAATCTTTTGCCTATATTTTTGAAGAAATTGGCGAACAAGGTTATGTTAGCGAAAACTATTTTATGTCAAAAAATCACACCTATGAATTGGCGATATATTATTCGGGTGATGATACAACAGATAGATTGCAAGCTGACATTTCACTTGAATTTAAAAAGTCAAGTTACGTACCAAGTTCACTCTATTATGGAAACGTGGCAAACAGTACGTCGACTATAGATTTTAACACCACAACAAAAGGTTGGTTTGCATATACTGCAACACACTCGGGCGACCACGATTTTTATTTTTCAAATGATATGGATTCGGTTGTTTGCATATACGAAGCGCAAAGCGGCGAGAGAATAGACGCTCGTTCAACCGTGTATTACAACAGCCGTTTGGAAAATTATTCTTCTTGCGACAAGTTGGTGTTTACGCTCGAAGCAAATAAAGAATATTATATCTATCTTGAAGATTATTCAGGTGTAAGTTGTGATTTCTCGATAAAGAAATCCAGCAAAAATATAAAAAGCGTTTCTATAAACAATTTAGTCACAGAAATTCTTGGTCTATATGACCCGTCTGTCATTGACGCTTCGTTTTTTGACTACAAGGTAGTGTACGATAACGGTACTGCGTATGCCGATTATGAATCTCTAACCAAATCGGGAGTAGACGTACCGTTTGTTGAATATATTGGCAAAACGGTCGAGGTAGATAACGAAACTTGGCTTGTTGCAGGCACTCAACCGCTTCGCGTTACCTATAAAGGCGAATCCACAATATTAAATGTCGATGTTATTTCGGTAACCGAAGCGCTACGCGCAAGCGGTTTTGACTGCATTTCGGCAAATGAAACTAAGAAAATTGTTTTTATCGATTATGAAGAAAACATAGGTTACGCGCTTGTGAAAGTTTCAAGCACGGGCATATATGAGATAACCATTAATCAAGCGTTTAATAAAGCGTTTCAGTATTGTACGGTAGAGTTGGTTGACAGTAAAAATAACGTAGTTAAAAACCTAAGCAACGACGGCTATAAATGGTCGCTTATATCGGGTAAAGACTACGCATTAAGAATAAGATACGTATTTGACACCGACTATACTTCAAGCGTTATGCCCGAGTTTAGTTTACGAAAAGATTATAACCCTCTTTATCCCGATACAAATCCAAACGGATGGTATTATGATTCGGTAGCTTACGTAGTAGGCGCGGGTATAATGAGCGGTTACGGCAACGGAAAGTTTGGTACTTCTGACAGTATACAACGTCAAGATTTTCTTATAATGCTTGCTCGTCTTGACGGCGTTGACCTTAACGAATATAACGGTTACACACTTTTCCCTGACGTAGCGTATGACAGTTATTTTGCGTCGGCAGTAAATTGGGGCGCAGAAAATGGTATTGTAACGGGCTATCGAAACGGTAAGTTTGGCGTAGGCGACAAGGTAACGCGCGAACAACTTGTAACCTTCCTTTATAGATACGCGGATTACAAAGGTTATGATACTGCTTATTCAAGTAACCGCGAAACAACCGTTTCAAGACAGTATACCGACTATAAAAACGTGTCAAGTTTTGCAAAAGTTCCAATTCTTTGGGCTATAGAAAAGGGTGTAATTAGTGGTAAAACATCAACCACAATCGTACCGCAAGGTAACGCTCAAAGATGCGAAGTTGCAAAGATTATGTATAATATTTATCTAAATGATATATTTTAAGATAAAAAGGTGATGCTTTATGAATTTTGAAAACCTAAAAAAATGTATGGATGAACACGTTTCTCACGAGCATAGACCAAGCGTAGACGTGCTTGTATATCGTAATCACGAGCCGATATACCGCTATTTTACAGGTGTAATGGACATTGAAAAAGGCGGAGAAATAAAAGGCGACGAGCAATATTTTATTTACTCCATGACCAAGATGATTACCTGTTGTTGCGCTTTGCAACTTTTAGAGCAGGGTAAATACAATCTTGACGACCCCATTTCTAAATGGTTGCCAGAATTCAGTAAAATGAAGATAACCGCCGAGGCGCTTAACACCGAAAATGCCGTAAAAATCGCGAGCGGTCAAACCGCAGGCGAGAGCGTTGACGTGCAAGATGACGGATACGCAAAAACACCTATTACCGTAAAGCACCTATTTACTATGACGGCAGGTCTTGACTATGCGCTATATGACGACGTAATGAAAAAAGCTGCCGCCGACGGTAAAAAAACAACACAAGAACTTGTTCGCGCAATGGCTGGTAAAACTCTTGGTTTTGAACCGGGTAGTCGTTTTAGATACAGTCTTTGTCACGACGTTTTGGGCGCGCTTGTTGAGATTTGGTCGGGCGATAGTTTGGGCGAATATATGCGAAAAAACATTTTTGAACCGCTCGGTATGAAAAACACATACTTTGGTTTACCACAAGATATTTCTAAAATGCCATCGCTTTATTGTAAGTATGAAAATCAACCATTTAGAAAACAGGATTTAACCTGCGTTTATAATCTTTCAGACCAGTATGAAAGTGGTGGCGCAGGACTTACCTCTAACACCGAGGACTACGCACTGTTTTTAGATATGGTAGCTTGTGGCGGCGTTGGCAAAACGGGTAACCGCATCCTTAAAGAAGAAACGGTTAAACTTTGGGGCAGCAATCACGTTAGCGGTCAAGCGGCAGACGACTTTGACGTTATGCGCCGCGGTTATGGTTATGGACTTGGTGTGCGAGTGCACACTGACCCTACGCGCAGCAATACAATAAGTCCCGTTGGTGAGTTTGGTTGGGATGGCGCGGCAGGCGCGTTCGCAATGGTTGACCCTGTAAATAATATTTCGCTTACATATTTTCAAAACGTGTTGGGCTTTGCCCCCGACCAATGCGCAATACGCAACGCGCTTTACAAAGATTTGGGATTATAAAATAAAAACGAGCCGAGAAAATCTCGGCTCGTTTTATCTTTTAAACTTTTACTTTTACAACTATCTTTTTAACGGTTGCTTGATTACCGCATAGGCACATACCAGGTTTGTGTACGTCGCGTGGGAAGAAGATGCCGTATTCATCGGCGCTTAAAATTCCCTTTGTACTAAGGGCGTAATTTTCGTAGAACATAACGTCTTTTACGTCGTTGTATTCGCTTTTTTCGGTGGCTTTGTCAATGTCAAAACCCTCGATAACCTCAACACCTGATACGATATACTGAATATCAATATAGTTTTTGTGCGCTTCTGCCTTGGCTTCGCTTTCAAGTTTACTGGTATATTCTTGAACCGATGCCCAAAGTTCTTTGCCGTCAATTTCGTATTTGCCGTCAGGCAAGTTTTCGGCTATCGCTTTTTTTATAAAGTCAAAGCCCTCACGAAAACGTGGGTGCATACCGTAGTAGAGTTCACAGTTTTTAATATTATCAAATACCATAATAAAATCTCCTTTTGATTTTTATTTAATTGTATTATATTTTTTTACAAAATACAATATTTTTGTTTAAAATTCATATTGACTTTTTATGGCTATTGCAGTAGAATTGTCAAGGTTTTGCGCCAAAAAAATAAAAGGAGGTTAGGGTAGTGAGCACACGCGTTATATCAAAAAGACAAATACATATACCAAACGTTACCATTTTGTCGCGTATTGCGCAGTTTGCAAAAAACAACGTTGTTATGTTGGTGGCGGCATTTGCGGCGGTTGCGACAAGTATTATTGTGCCCCCCGATAGCGAGTATCTTGGATATTTTGATTTCAAAACCCTATCTTGCCTTTATTGTGTTTTGGCGGTAGTTTGCGCGCTTAGAAATATAAAATTCTTTTATACTATGGCGCAAAAGATAGTTGAACTTTTTAAAAATATTCGACTTTGTGTGTTGGCGCTCGTATACATAACCTTTATTGGTTCAATGCTTATTGCAAACGATATGGCGTTACTTACGTTTTTACCGCTTGGGTACTTTGTGCTTAGCAGTACAAACAAGCAAAAATACATGGCGTTTACCTTTATAATGCAAAATATTGCGGCAAACTTGGGTGGTATGTTAACCCCGTTCGGCAACCCACAAAACCTTTATTTGTACTCTAAGTTCAATATACCAAACCTTGAATTTATGGGTATTATGGCGCCACCGTTTATAGTAGCAATAATACTTATTACGCTTTGTTGTATTGCGTTTGTTCGACCTGAACCGCTCGAAATAAAGGGTGAAAAGGTGAAATTACCCCTTGGCAAAACAATGCTTTATTTATGCCTTTTTGCGCTTAGTATTGCAATCGTTTTCAGAGGTATACCGTATTGGATTGGGCTTGTAGTAATAACGGTAGCGTTATTGTTTGCCGACCGTAGCGCGCTTAAAAAGGTGGATTATCCGCTACTTTTAACCTCTGTATTTTTCTTTATATTTGCAGGCAATATGGCGCGTATTGACGCGGTTATTAATATCTTTTCTTTCCTTTTAGAAAAGAGCACATTGCTTTTTAGTGTTGCGTCATGTCAGGTTATAAGCAACGTGCCTTCGGCGATACTGCTTTCGCAATTTACCGACAACTATGCCGATTTGCTTGTCGGTGTAAACATCGGCGGCGCAGGTACGCTTATTGCATCGCTTGCAAGTCTTATTACATACCGCGAATATACAAAGCACAACCCAGGCGGTACAATATCTTATATAAAAAAGTTTACCGCGTTTAATTTTGCTATACTTTTTATACTTGTAATATTTATGCTTTTTTTAAGATGATTTTAAAAAACTGTTAATTTTGAATTTCAAAGTTAACAGTTTTGTTATTTTTGTTGAGAAGATACCTAAAATATGTTATAATATAAAAAAGAAAATTTGAAAGGTAGAAAAATGATTAATTACTCGGAAATTACCCCTTATATTGAAAAATTGGCAGAAAAATCCTGCAATAATAACAACATACAATACGATATGTATATGAAGCATAACGTTAAACGCGGTCTTCGTGACCTTGACGGCAAGGGCGTTGTGTCGGGTCTTACTGAAGTTTCTTGTATAAATTCAAGAAAAATAGATGAAAACGGCAACGAGGTATCCTGCCGAGGTGAGCTTTATTATCGTGGCGTTAATATATACGACCTTGTAAAAGGTTTTTCGGATGATGGACAACCAGGTTTTGAAGAGGCAGTTTATTTGCTTTTGTCTTCAAAACTTCCTAATGAGGATGAACTTAAAGAGTTTTGCGAGCAACTGTCAAACTATCGCTCGTTACCGCCATCGTTTGTACGAGATATGATACTCAAAGCGCCCAGTAAAGATATGATGAACATACTCTCACGTTGCGTGTTGGCGCTTTACAGTTATGATGAAAACCCCGATGATATAAGCGTGCCAAACGTATTGCGTCAAGCGCTGCAACTTATAGCGCAATTTCCTTTGTTGGCGGTTTACGCCTATCACTCGTATCAGCATTATCACAAGGGCGAAAGTCTTTTTATACACTATCCTAAAAAAGAGTATAACACGGCAGAAAATTTACTTTACATACTTCGTGAAGACGGTCAATTTACACCTACCGAAGCGCGACTTCTTGACTTGGCTTTGGTGCTTCACGCCGAGCATGGTGGCGGTAACAACTCGACCTTTACAACCCACGTTGTAACGTCGTCGGGTACCGATACTTACGCGGCTGTTTCGGCGGCGCTCGGTTCGCTTAAAGGACCGCGTCACGGCGGCGCAAACATTAAGGTTGTGCAGATGTTTGACGATATGAAGCAAAGCATTGACACTACAGATGACGCTCAAATTAAGCAGTATCTTTGCGATTTGCTTGACAAAAAAGCGTTTGATAACGCAGGTCTTATTTACGGTATGGGTCACGCGGTTTACTCGCTTTCCGACCCTCGCGCCGAAATTTTGCGCGAGTACGCTAAAAAGTTATCGGAAGAAAAGGGTATGATGGATGAATATCGTCTTTACCGTAAAGTCGAAAAAATGGCGCCTGAAATTATTGCCGAAAAACGCAAGATGTATAAAGGCGTTAGCGCCAACGTTGACTTTTATTCGGGTATGGTTTACCGAATGCTTGGACTCCCTAACGAACTATACACACCTATTTTTGCGGTGGCTCGTATTGCAGGTTGGTCGGCGCATCGTATAGAAGAAATACAAAATGCAGGCAAAATTATCCGTCCTGCGTATATTAACGTTAAAGACGAGGTAAAATATACACCTATAAACGAAAGATAAGGTGTGTTTATGACTGTCTTTAAAAAGATTTATGACGTAGTATGCCAAATACCAAAAGGAAAGGTGGCAACCTACGGAACTGTAGCAACGCTTGCGGGTAATCCCCGTTGGGCGCGTGTTGTGGGTTACGCTTTGCACAATAATCCCGCGCCTGGCATTATACCTTGTCACAGGGTAGTAAACCGTGAGGGCAGGGTAGCGGACTCCTTTGTTTTTGGTGGCGGCGAAACACAACGCAAAATGCTTGAGGACGAGGGAATTATATTTGAAGCCGACGGGCATATTAATTTAGGTAAATATGGATGGAAATAACAAAACAACGGCATCACAATTTTGTGATGCCGTTGTTTTTTATGCGTGATATAATTTTTTGGTTTGATATTTTGGCTCGCAGGTAAGGTTAACACCCAACTTTTTAAAGGTTTGCTCATCTACTCGAGAGAGTATTACGCTTGAATGAACCTCAAGTCCTTTAAGTTTATCAATCTGGTCAAGCGCTTTTTTTGCAACGCTGTCGGTTGTAGCGCAAATTGATAAAGCGATAAGTATTTCGTCAATGTGCATACGAGGGTTATGGTTACCCAAAACACTCGTTTTCATTTCTTGGATAGGTTCAATAACAGTTGGGGAAAGCAACAACGCCTCGTCGGGTATGCCTGCAAGTTCTTTAAGCGCGTTAAGTAGCATTGCCGAACTCGCGCCCAAAAGGGAAGACGTTTTGCCTGTAATAATTCTGCCGTCAGGTAGTTCAATTGCGGCTGCAGGCGCGCCTGTTTCCTCGGCTTTTTTAACTGCCGCTTGCGCTACAGGACGGTCTTTTGTAGTGATGCCAAGTTGATTCATAAGCAGTTCAATCTTGGTGACTTCGCTTTTTTCGCTAAGACCTTGGCGCACGTTACAACTTGCCCCATAATATCGGCGGATAATTTCTTGTTTTGCGGCTTCACTCACGGCGTTGTCGTCGCTTATAGCGCAACCTGCCATATTAACACCCATATCGGTAGGACTTTTGTACGGTGACTCGCCCAAAATACGCTCCATTATAGCGTTAAGCACAGGGAAAATTTCAACGTCACGGTTGTAGTTTACGGTAGTTTGTCCGTATGCTTCAAGGTGGAATGGGTCAAGCATATTAACGTCGCTAAGGTCTGCAGTTGCGGCCTCGTACGCTACGTTAACGGGATGTTTAAGCGGAATATTCCAAATTGGGAAGGTTTCAAACTTTGCGTAACCTGCTTTAATGCCACGCTTGTGGTCTTGATAAAGTTGTGAAAGGCAGGTTGCCATTTTACCGCTACCGGGACCGGGTGCTGTGATTACAACAAGTTGACGTGTAGTTTCAATATAATCGTTTTTACCAAAACCGTCGTCGCTAACTATTAGCGGAATATCCGACGGATAGTCTTTTATCGGGTAGTGGCGATAGGTCTTTATACCAAGCGCTTTTAGTCGGTTTTCAAAAGCAATGGCAAGAGGTTGACCCGTAAAGCAGGTGATAACGACACTGCCCACAAAAAGTCCAATGCCACGGAAAGCGTCAATAAGACGGAGAGTATCGAGGTCATAAGTAATACCAAGGTCGCCGCGACGCTTGTTTTTCTCGATAGCGTCAGCGTTAATAACAATAACTATTTCGGCTTCGTCTTTAAGTTCTAAAAGCATTTTAACCTTTGAGTCAGGTTTGAATCCCGGCAGTACGCGTGACGCGTGGAAGTCGTCAAATAACTTACCGCCAAACTCCATATAAAGTTTGCCGCCAAACATATTGATACGGTCGCGGATATTTTGTGATTGCAACGCGATGTATCGGTCGTTATCAAAACCGATTTTTGTCATAACGTACGCCTCCTCAAAGGTAAAATAAAATACACAATTAGTATATCAAAATATATCGTTTCTTGCAAGTCAAATTTTTATATTTATTAATAATATATTTCTTGCTTTAAATATTAATTTATAGTATAATATTATAGATTATACGACACAGAGGTTTTTTAAGTGACTTTAAACGAAAAAACTAATAATTATTTACCCGAACAATGCGCCTATGCTAAAAGGGTACAAGCCATTTTGGCTGAACGCGGAGTTCAAAATCCACAGGCGCATATCGTAACTTTTGGTTGCCAACAAAACGTAAGCGATTCTGAAAGAATTAAGGGTATGCTGCTTCTTTGCGGTTATTCTCTTACCGAAGATATAACCAAGGCAGATTTTATACTCTTTAACACCTGCGCAGTGCGAGGTCACGCCGAAGACCGTGTATATGGTAATGTTGGCGCTACTAAAAAGTATAAAAAAGCCAATCCAAATTTATTGGTGTCGGTTTGCGGTTGTATGGCGCAGCAACAATCGGTTGCGGACAAGTTTTATAAAAGTTATCCGTATGTGGATATAGTTTTTGGCACGCAACAACACCACCGCCTACCCGAATTTATCTATCGTCGACTTACGTCAAAACGAGTTTATGAACTAACGCTTGATAATGCCAATATTGTTGAGCACGTGCCTATAAGCCGTGACGGTACTCTTAAAGGTTGGTTGCCTATTATGTACGGTTGCAACAATTTTTGCACATACTGTATAGTGCCGTACGTTCGCGGTCGTGAGCGTTCACGCGACCCACAAGAAATTATAAAAGAAGCAACCGATATGGTAAACAACGGTTTTAAAGAGATAATGTTACTCGGTCAAAACGTAAACTCTTACGGCAAGGGCGAATCTCACGGAGTTAATTTTGCAAAACTGCTTCGTATGATAAACGATATCGAGGGTGATTTTAGAATTCGTTTTATGACTTCGCACCCAAAAGATTGCACCGAAGAACTGCTTGATACCATACGCGACTGCAAAAAGGTTGAGAGGCATATTCATTTGCCATTTCAAAGTGGTAGCAGTAAAATACTTAAACAAATGAATCGCTACTATGACCGTGAGGGATATTTAAAACTTATTGCCGCGGCGCGTGAGCGTTTACCCGACGTTGAATTTACAAGCGATATCATAGTGGGTTTTCCTGGTGAAACGTATGAGGATTTTTGCGAAACACTCTCGCTTGTAAAAGAGGTTAAGTTTACTTCACTTTTCACCTTTATCTATTCTCCACGCGAGGGTACGCCTGCGGCTGTTATGCCCGACCCTATATCTCGTGAAGAAAAGGGTAAATGGTTTGACGAACTGCTAAAAACTCAAGACGAAATATCCAAAGAACTTAACCTATCGCTTGTTGGTAAAACTGTTCGAGTGCTTTGCGAAGAAAAAACGTCAGAAGGTCTTATTTGCGGTAAGAGTGAATATTATTCGTCGGTTTGTTTTGAAGGAAGCGATGATATGATTGGTAATTTTGTTGCCGTGCGTATTGAAAAATATCACAACAATACGCTTTACGGCGCTGTTATAAATTAAATTTTATTTTTGAAAGGAATCATAAAAATGGGAATTATTGAAGCAACAAGAAATTTAGGAGTAGAAATTCAGAAAGATGAGCGTTTTATTCGCTTTATTAAAGCAAAACTTGCAAACGACAATGATGAAACTTTACAAAATCAGATTGGTGAATTCAACACAATTCGTATGAACCTTGACCGTGAAATGAACAACGAAACACAAGACGAAGCAAAAATCCGCGAACTTAACGAAAAACTTCGTGAGATTTATACTGCGGTAATGTCAAGCAAAACAATGCTTGAATACAACACTGCAAAGGCAGACGTTGACGCTATGCTTAACGATATTAACAGCATTATTATGCAGTGCGTAGAGGGCGAAGACCCAACAACTGTAGAACCACAAACTGCTTGCACAGGTTCATGTTCAACCTGTGGAGGATGTCACTAATTAACATTAAAAGTTAAATTAAACCAAAGGGGATAAAAACTATGGCTGAACTGTCACCTATGATGCGACAGTATATGGAAATAAAAGAGCGCAATCAAGACTGCATTATCTTTTACCGATTGGGCGATTTCTATGAAATGTTTTTTGACGATGCCGTAAAGGGCTCGGAAGAACTTGAACTCACTCTAACCGGTAGGGATTGCGGTTTAGAAGAGCGCGCCCCAATGTGCGGTGTGCCTTTTCATAGCGCCGAAGGTTATATTGCCCGTTTGGTTGAAAAGGGTTATAAGGTTGCTATATGCGAGCAGGTAGAAGACCCTGCCACCGCTAAAGGCATAGTAAAACGAGATATAGTTCGTATTGTTACCCCCGGTACTGTAATAGAGGGCGAAATGCTTGACGAGGGTCGCAATAACTACTTAGCGGCAATGTTTGAAAACTCGGGTAAAATCGGTCTTTGCTTTGCCGATGCATCAACGGGCGAAGCGCACGTAACCGAGCTTTCGGGTAGCGATATGTACGCAGACCTTCAAAACGAGATTATGCGTTTTGCTCCAAGCGAAATCCTTATAGACCTTAAACTCAAAGATAAAATTATAAACTTTTTAGAAGAGAAAATTACAGCGGCAATATCGGTACGTGACGATAAATGTTTTGACACCCAAAACACCGAAAATTTGCTTTGTCAAAACTTTGGTGTAATAAGCGTTGAAAATATCGGTATCGAAAACGGAAGCGTTTCTCAAAGTGCTATCGGCGCTATTATAGATTATTTGCACGAAAACGGTAAAACGGGCATTATCGCCATAAAAAACGTAAACGTTTATACCTCGGCGCAGTTTATCGGGCTTGACGTTACCGCGGTTCGCAATCTTGAACTGATTGAAACAATGCGCACAAAATCAAAACGTGGTTCGCTTCTTGGTACGCTTGATAAAACCAAGACCGCTATGGGTAAACGACTTATGCGATCAATGGTTTTACAACCGCTTGTAAGCATACCTGAAATTACACTCCGTCAAAATGCCGTTGAAGAGCTCAGTAATGATACCGTTATGCGCTGTGAAGCGCAGGAGTATATGAGCGGCATACGCGACATTGAGCGTATGATGACCAAAATTGTTTACGGCACTGCCACCGCAAAGGAACTTTTAGGTCTTGCGGCAACGGCGCATAGATTTCCTTATATAAAACAGTTGTTGGCATCATCTAACTGCAAAATGCTTAAATCAATTTATAACGATATTGACACACTTGACGACATAGTTTCGCTTATAGATGCGGCAATTAGTGAGGACGCGCCTGCTACAGTGCGCGAGGGTAAGATAATCAAAAAAGGATATAACGAACAGGTCGATATTTTACGCGAGGATATGGATGGCGGTACGTCACATCTTGTGGATATCGAAACTCGTGAGCGCGAGCGTACAGGTATCAAAAATTTGCGAGTTCGTTACAACAAGGTATTTGGTTACTATATTGAGGTTACAAACTCTTTCCTTGATAAAGTGCCTGCCGACTATATCCGCAAGCAAACCCTCACCAATGCCGAGCGTTTTATAACCGATGAACTAAAACAACTTGAAAACCGTCTGCTTACCGCAAAAGACAGGGTTTTTCAACTTGAATATGAAATATTTAACGATATTCGCGCCACTGTAGCCGATGCGGCTACTCGTGTGCGTACAACCGCGGCGGCAATCGCCCGACTTGATGCAATGTGCTCTATGGCAACCGTTGCCGTCGAAAACAATTACTGTCGCCCGATTGTAAATAATAGCGGCATTATAAGTATAAAGGGCGGCAGACATCCCGTTGTCGAAAAACTTTTAAAGACACCGTTTGTTTCTAACGATACGTATTTGGACACCACAGGTGACCGTTGCGCTATTATTACCGGTCCTAATATGGCAGGTAAATCTACCTATATGCGTCAGGTAGCGATTATTACACTTATGGCGCAAATGGGTTCATTTGTACCTGCTCAAATGGCAGAGATTGGCGTGGTAGACGCTATCTTTACACGTGTAGGCGCATCGGACGACCTTGCCAGCGGTCAATCTACCTTTATGGTAGAGATGAGCGAAATGGCGCACATTCTTAAAAACGCAACCCGTAACAGTTTGCTTATAATTGACGAAATCGGTCGAGGTACTTCTACCTTTGACGGTATGTCAATAGCCAAAGCGGTACTTGAGTACGTTGCCGATAAGAAGCGTCTTGGCGCGAAAACGCTGTTTGCTACCCATTACCACGAACTTACCGAAATGGAAAACGAAATGAACGGCATAAAGAATTATAATATAGCCGTAAAAAAACGCGGTGATGATATTATATTCTTGCGTCGCATTGTACCGGGTGGCGCCGACGACAGTTACGGTATCGAGGTTGCAAAACTTGGCGGTATACCCGATTCGGTAATACGTCGCGCTAAACAAATACTTAAACAAACGCTTGAAAGCGGAATTGTTACATACAAAACGGTCGAAACCAATACCGACCAAATGTCACTTGAAATGCAGGGTGCTACCGACATTTTACGCGAACTGCAAGCAATTGACGTAAATACACTCACACCCATTGAAGCGATGGGAGTGCTGTTTGATATAGCAAACAAAGCAAAATCTATTTAACGGGTTTGAGTAAAATCGCCCACAGCACATAGTTTTTTGAAACCAACAAATATTTTTAAGTTTTAACGATTAAATAAAGAGGTGAACAAAAATGCCAAAAATTAACGTGCTACCAAAATCCATTGCCGAACTTATCGCGGCAGGTGAGGTTGTAGAACGTCCTGCATCAATCGTAAAAGAAGCGATTGAAAACTCAATAGACGCAGGCGCTACACATATAACGGTAGAAATTCAGCGCGGTGGTATTACGTATATTCGTATAACCGATAACGGTTGCGGTATATCGGGCGTCGACGTGCCAAAGGCATTTTTGCGTCACGCCACAAGCAAAATCGAAAAGGCAGTCGACCTTGACAGTATAATGACACTCGGGTTCCGTGGCGAAGCGTTGGCGGCTACAAGCGCAGTATCGCGCGTAGAACTTTTTACCAAAACTTACGACGAAGAACTTGGTACACATTATAAAATAGAGGGCGGCGAAGAGGTTTTATATGAAGAGGTTGGTTGCCCTGACGGCACAACTCTTATAGTACGCGACCTTTTTTATAACACACCTGCGCGTATGAAGTTCTTAAAAAAAGACGTTACCGAGGGTACAACCGTTGCCGCAGTTGTAGAGCGTCAAGCATTATCACACCCCGAAATTGCTTTTAAACTTATTCGTGACGGCAAGCAAACGCTCTCGACTTCGGGTGATGGTAAACTTGCATCTGCGGCTTATAGTGTTTTAGGTCGTGAGATTTCTAACACGCTTATTCCTGTAAATTTAACGCTCGACGGCGTTACGGTTACGGGTCTTGTTTGCAAACCCGTGTCTTGCCGCGCGTCGCGCGCGTATCAGTTTACATTTTTAAATGGTCGATACGTGCAGTCAGGCACCGTTACCGCCGCAAGTGAACAAGCGTACAAAAACAGCGCAATGGTGGGTAAGTTCCCCGTGTTTATACTGTGCGTGTCGGTGCCTTTTGAAACGGTAGACGTAAACGTGCACCCTGCCAAAACACAGGTGCGTTTTAGTGATGAAAAGCGTGTATTTACCGCCGTTTATAATGCCGTAAAAAATGCAATTCTTTCGGGAGATACTCGCCCCGAAATAACTATTACACCACAAAAGAAAAATACGTTTTTACATATGACTGCCGACGAGTATCGTCAAACCGCGGTTAATTTGCCAACACAACAAACAAACAAGCAAACCGCAACAACCGTAAAACAAGAACCCATTAAACCAAAAACGGAACCAACAAGATTAAAATCAGACAACACACCGTTCTTTTTGCGTGACGAATTCAAACCGAATATTCCTGTAAAAAAGGTTGAGGTTGATATAATAAAGGAAGAACCGGTTAAAGAAATTCTAAAAGAAGAACCCGTAAAGCAAGAAGTAAAACAAGAAGAAAAAGAGTATTCGCCCAAAGAAGAAATTAAACTTATCGGCGAAGCGTTTAATACCTTTATTGCGGTGCAAAAGGGAGAAAGCATTTTCCTTATAGACAAGCATGCCGCGCACGAGCGCATACTGTTTAACAATCTTAAAGCAACCCATAAAATAGAAACTCAAACCTTGCTTATACCTATTAGCGTAAAACTTATTGGTGACGAATATAGCGCGGTTGTAAATAATTTATCACTTCTTGCCGAATACGGATTTGAGGTAGAAGATTTTGGCAACGAGTCGGTAATGGTAAGAGCTATTCCTGCAATGTTGTCTAAAGATGATGTCGAAAGCGTAATTGTTGAAGCGGCAGAAAGCCTTGCAAAAATGGGAAAGGTTGACCTTGAACGCATTGATGATATATTGCACACCGTTGCTTGTAAGGCGGCAATAAAAGCAGGCTATATTACCTCTGACACAGAAAAACTTAATCTTGCAATAAAGGTGCTTTCAGATAACGATATTATGTATTGTCCTCACGGAAGGCCTGTTGCTTTTGAGATTAAAAAATATAATCTTGAAAAATATTTTGGAAGAATACAATGAAAAAACAAAAAATAATTTGTGTCGTAGGTCCTACGGCTTCGGGCAAAACAGGTCTTGGTATAGCGCTTGCAAAACACTTTGACGGCGAAGTAATATCTGCCGACTCTATGCAAATTTATTGCGATATGCACATAGCGTCTGCGGCTCCCGACCAATCCGAAACCGAGGGAATACCACACCATTTGGTAGAATTTTTGCCGTACGGCAGTAGTTTTACAGTTGCTGATTATGTAAAAGTGGCTCGAGAAAAGATTGCCGAAGTTGCGGCGCGCAGCAAAACGCCTATAATAGTAGGCGGCACGGGACTTTATATAAATTCGCTTGTAAACAACGTAGAGTTTGTAGAACAAGAAACCGATTTTGAACTTCGTGACAAAATAACGGGGGAATTTGACCGTGTTGGCGGCGAGGAAATGTTAAACCGCCTGCGTCAAATCGACCCCGATGCTGCCGAAAAACTTCACGAAAACGATAAGCGTCGTATAATTCGCGCTTTTGAAATTTATGAAAGCACGGGCAATACAAAAAGTTTTAATGATGAGCAATCAATACAAAACGAGTCTCCGTATGATGCTTGTATGATTGGCATTACGTACTGTGACCGTGAAAAACTATACGAGCGTATAAATGCTCGAGTTGATATAATGCTTGAAAACGGACTTTTAGAAGAGGCGAAAACAGCCTTTTGTAAAAATCTTGGCGGTGGCGCCGTGCAAGCAATAGGTCACAAAGAGTTTTTTGACTACTTTAAGGGTGAAGTTTCATTTGACGAAGCGGTTGAAAATCTAAAGCGTTCAACACGCCGTTATGCTAAGCGCCAACTTACTTGGTTTAATAAAGATACTCGTATTAACTGGATTTATAAAGACAAAACAGAAAATCTATTAGATACGGCTATAAATTTTGTAAAGGAATGATTAAATTATGCGTGACAATAAAGTATTAAGAATATTAATTTGCGTTATAGCTGTAGTGTTTGTTGCGCATCAGGTTTATTCTTCTGCATACAAGCCTATTACTACCGCAAGCGCGCAGTATCATACCGCGGTAGAAGGTTTTCAAATAAACGGTATAATAATTCGTGAAGAAAAAATTATTACATCTAACACAACGGGTACGTTGCACTTTACCCTTGCAGATGGCGAACGCGTTGCAAAAGACGGTGTTATTGCCAATATTTATTCTAATTCGGAAGCATCGGTTACGGTAAACCGTATTGAACAGTTAAAAGAACGTATTGCCGACATTGAACAAATACAAGGCTATAACGACGTAGAAGCCGCCGATATTAACCTTGCTAACGATAAGGTTAATAATTCGCTTAACGTGCTACTTCGCGGTATTGCGGCGGGCGATTTTTCAAGCGTTGATTCCGATTCGGCAGAATTGCTTACAAATATAAGCCGCCGACAGATGATAACAGGCGAGCAAACCGATTTTTCGGCGCGCCTTGCAGAGCTTACTGCAGAGCTTGAATCGCTTAATGCTTCTTTACCACAACCTATTGGTAACATAACTACCGATACTTCGGGTTACTTTGTTTCGGGCGTAGACGGCTATGAAAATATCCTTTCATGCGAAAATATTGATAGCATTACACCCGAGTATCTTGACAAATTAACTGCTGATACGGTTGCAGATAAAACCATAGGAAAAATAGTTTCGGGCTATACTTGGTATATCGCGGCAAAGGTAAATATAAGCGACTCACTTAAATATAAAAAAGGCGATAAACTTAAACTAAAAACAACCCTTAAAACCACCCCAGAACTTGACGTTACGGTGGAAAAAATCAATACTTCTAAAAAAGACGATACGGCGGTACTTATCTTTTCTTGCACACAAATGAACAGCGAACTCGCGTCGGTAAGAAGAGGCAATATGACCATAATAAACAACACCTATTCAGGTCTTAAACTCCCCACCAAGGCACTACGTTTTCAAAACGAAAAAACTGGCGTTTTTGTGCGTTCGGGTATGACACTTAAATTTGTGGGCGTAAACGTTCTTTACCGCACCGATGAATATATTATTTGTGAGCAACAGGTAAGCAACGATGAGGTTTTACGACTTTATGATGATGTTGTAGTAAAGGGAAAGAGGTTGTATGATGGAAAAATCGTCGATTAGTATATTTGATGAAAATTATAAGCAAATAATCTCTAACATTGCTCGCGCTGCTGAAAAATCAGGTCGAAAATATGAAGATATAACGCTTCTTGCCGCTACAAAAACGGTAGATGTTAACGTTATAAATCACGCTATAAAGTCAGGAATAGAATTTATAGGTGAAAACAGGGTGCAAGAGTTGTTGTCTAAATATGACGACTATGCCCCTGCTCACAAGCATTTTATAGGTCATTTGCAAACCAATAAAGTAAAAGATATAATCGATAAGGTAGAACTTATCCATTCGGTTGACTCGTATAAACTTGCCACCGAAATATCCAAGCAGGCGGTAAAACGTAATATCACTATGGATATTTTGCTCGAAATCAACATAGGTGAAGAGCAAAGCAAATCGGGTTTTTGCTACGACGAAGCAGTCGAAGCGGCGCAAAAAATTGCATTGCTTGACGGCATAAAAATAAAAGGTCTTATGGCAATACCTCCAATTTGTGAAAACAGTGGCCAAAATCGAGTATATTTTGCAAAAATGAAAAAACTGTTTATTGACATTGACACTAAAAAAATAGATAATAGTAGTATGGATATTTTGTCTATGGGTATGTCCGACGATTATGAAGCGGCAATCGAAGAGGGCGCTAATATGGTGCGACTTGGCACGGCGCTTTTTGGTAGACGAAATTACAATATTTAAAAAAATAATTATATAAAGGAAGTGCAATTATGGGTCTTTGGGATAGTATTAAAAACATTATGGTAATCCCCGATGAAGATGATTTTGAAAACGAAAATGAAGAGGTTGCTGAACGCTCCGGTCGCGAAAAGGTTCAAGATGAACCAACAGCGCCTAAAAGAGAAAGTTCTCCAAGAATTATAAAATCAAAAACAATTAATTACTCACAGTCACAAGGTCAACTTCAGGTTGTTCTTGTAAAACCTGACCGTTTTGATGAGGTAACAAGCATTGCCGACCATCTTAACGAGGGTAAAACCGTAGTTCTTAACCTTGAAGAAAGCGCGCGCGATACAAGTCGCAGAATAGTTGACTTTTTAAGCGGTGTGGCTTACGCCAACGGCGGCAATATGCGTAAGGTAGCAAAAAACACCTTTATAATCGTTGCTCGTGGTGTGGACGTAATGGGCGAACTTTTGCCCGAAGAGTTTGAGGACGGCAAGATTTACTTTTAATGGATGTTGAACTTTTGCCCGCAAGAACGGCAGATTTGATAAATCTTTGTAACAAAACCAATTTGCCTAAATTTTTGGGATTTTTAACCGCCAATGAATTGTCGGTTGCCATAAAACAGTTTAAAGTTAATGAAAAACATAGTTTTTATGGCGGCTATGACACGGCCGAACGCGTAATTTTAGGCGCTTTGCCCGATTGGTGCGACAGTCCCCAATTTCCAATAACGGCAATTACCTTTAACTATCGCGAGTGCGACAAACTTACCCATCGCGATTTTTTAGGCGCGCTTATGGCGCTTGGTATAGCGCGTGAAACCATAGGGGATATACTTGTGAGCGAGGGTAGAACGGTTATTTTTGTTACAAACGACGTTTCAAAATTTATACTTACCGAAGTTAAAAAGGTAGGAAATGTAGGCGTTACACTTACCGAAGGTTTTTGTAAGCCGTTACCCCAAAACGGAAAAAAAGAATCACATTCCGTAACCGTTTCTTCAACACGACTTGATTGTGTCGTGGCATCACTTTGCAATATGTCGCGCAAGCAAGCGTGTGAAAAAATTACCGACGGATACGTTTCGGTAAATTCGGTATGCGTTACCAAACTCACTGCAAACGTAAAATCGGATGACAAAATCACAATCAGGCAAAAGGGTAAATTTCAACTGACGTCTTGTGATGAATATTCTAAAAAAGGCAGAATTATACTAAAATATGATAAGTATGTTTAGGGAGGATATGTTATGTTAAACGCAAACGAAATAAGAAATGTACGTTTTTCAACCGCGGTTGGCGGCTACAAAAAAGAAGAGGTAGACGTTCTTCTTGATAAAGTAGAGGCCGATTACGAACAGTTTGAGCGCACACTTCGTGAAATGAATGCTAAAATAAACGAACTTAAAGGTGAACTTGAAGATTGTAAAAATGCTCAGGGCAACATACAAAACGTGCTTATAAGCGCTCAAAAGTTTGCCGACCAAATAGTTGAAGAAGCAAAGCAAAAGAGCGCGCAAATTATTTCCGAAGCGCAATCGAGTATCGAAAACCTTACTGCTCAAGAAAAAGAACTCACTACTGCATTTGACAAAAAAGCAGGCGAGCGCAAGGCCGAACTTCAAGGCGAGATGGAAAAAATCGTTTCCGACGCCGAAAAGAAAAAGAATGCCATTGAGGTCGCAACACAGGATTGTGTTGACCGTCAACAGTTGTTATATAATAAAATGAAGGTTGAGGTTGCTACCTTTAAGGCAGAAATTACCGCTAAATATAAAGAGCATCTTGAACTTTTGGCATCTCTTCCCGACAATATGCCTGCCGACCCCGAGGAAATTGCCGCCGCAGTTGCGCTTTCCTTTGATAATGAGCCGCAGGCAGAAGAAGAAATTAAAAATCCGTTAGAACTTGCAATGTCTGACGACGAGGTTGATATTGAGGAAATGCCAATTGAAGAAGCGGCAGAAAAACTTATTGAAACCGTTACCGGAAATTCGGGTTTTGTTATTAACTCTGACGAGTTTGATTTTGACGCAGACGACGATCAGGAAGAAGATATTTAATTTTGGAGTGATATTGTGATATCATATATTCTTGCAGTTATAACGGGTATTTTGGCATTAGGAGCCGACCAGTTTACAAAATGGTGGATACCCACCGTATACGAGGCAAACGGACTTGTTCTAAAACAAGATTCAATACCCTTTATACCCCATATTGTCGAAATACACTATACCGAAAACGGTGGCGCGGCATGGGGTTTGCTTGACGGACATCCGTGGCTTTTAGTATCAATTACTATAGTTGTAATGCTTGTTATTATTGCATCGTTACTAAAATACGGAATTCGTGACAAACTTATGTTTTGGGCGTCTATGCTTATTCTTTCGGGTGGCGCAGGCAACTTGATAGACCGTATACAATTTGAGCACGTAAGAGACTTTTTACATCTTGAATTTTGGCCTACCTATCCCGTTTTTAACGTTGCCGACTGCACTATTGTTATAGGTGTGGGATTAGTAATGTTCTCGCTTATTAAAAGCATTATCGACGAGCAAAAAAGCAAATCAAACGCTCACGCTATAACAAACCAAGACAATAATGACACAAATGAAACTGTATAATTACATTTATGACGACGGCGAAAGCCGCCGTCTTGATGTGTTTTTATCGGCGAATTGCGACATAACCCGTTCCTATGCGGCAACGCTTATAAACGACGGTTGCGTTACTGTAAACGGTAAGGTTGCGGCAAAAAACACAAAACTAAAACAGGGCGATAAAATAGAATTTAGCGTTCCCGAACCACAAGAATATTCTGTTGAGCCCGAAAACATACCGCTTGACATTGTCTATGAGGACGAACATCTTTTGGTGGTAAACAAACCAAAAGATATGGTTGTTCACCCAGCCGCAGGTAATTATAGCGGTACGCTTGTAAATGCTATTCTTTATCATTGCGGCGATAGTTTATCGGGTATAAACGGCGTTATGCGCCCCGGTATTTTGCACCGAATTGATAAAAACACAAGCGGACTATTGCTCGTCGCTAAAAACGACAACGCTCATTTGTTTCTCGCCGAGCAAATAAGCGAACACTCGCTTACCCGTGAGTATGAGGCGGTAGTTTACGGCAATTTAAAAAATGATAGCGGTACGGTTGATGCGCCTATTGGTAGGCACCCCGTAAAGCGCAAACAAATGGCGATAGTAGAAGGCGGCAGAGATGCCGTTACGCACTACACAGTGCTTGAGCGTTTTGGTAATTTTACCCATGTAAAATTACGACTTAAAACGGGTCGCACTCATCAAATAAGGGTGCATATGGCATCTCTTGGTCATCCCGTTGCAGGTGACGATGTTTACGGACCACACAAGGTTATTACAAAACTTGGCGGTCAATGTCTACACGCTCGAAAAATTGGGTTTATTCACCCCGTAAGCCGTGAGTATATGGAGTTTACAAGCGAACTGCCACAGTATTTTACAAAGTTTTTAAAGGAGTTACGTGACTAATGGGTTTGTTTGACGGTTGCTTACTTGCCTGTGATATAGACGGAACGTTGCTTATCAGCGATTATTTGCCACCGCGCAATATTGAAGCAATTGAATATTTTGTGCGCGAGGGCGGGCGATTTTGTCTTGCTACGGGTAGAACGGCAGGCGCGGTATCGAGCGTTACCTCGCGTATAAAATGTCTATCGCCGTCTATTGTGGCAAACGGTAGCGTGATATATGATTTTAACTGTGATAAGGCGGTTTATGAGCAGTTTGTACCAAAAGAAGACTGTTACATAGTTAAAAAAGTTATGGACGGTTGCAAAACCGTAGGTATCGAAATTCATAGCGGTAAGCAGGTAATTGTAGCGCAATGCAACGATGAAACCATTGACCACGAAAGATATGAAAATCTTGACGCTTTAGTGCTTGATTATGAAGCCGCTTTAGGTTATAATTGGAATAAGGTTTTATATCTTTTTACAAATAGCGATGAAGCAAAGATTGTAAAAGAAATTATTTCAAAGTGCGAGCACAATTCACAGTTTGTGGATACGTCTGCTACTATTGACGGCAGAAAACGTTACTACTTTGAACACGTGCCAAAAGACATTTCAAAAGCATTTACGCTTAAAATACTTTGTGAAAAGTTAAATATAAATAAAGGTTGTTGTTTTGCCATAGGCGATTATTATAACGACCTTGAAATGATTAAAACTGCCGATATCGGCGCCGCGCTAATCGACTCGCCCGACGAGGTTAAAGCGGTGGCTACTACGGTGGTCGGTTCAGTACAAAACGGCGCAGTTGCCGATTTTATAGATTATCTCACCGAAATAAGAAAGGAAAGATAGTATGGATTTATCTACCAAAAAACAATTAGAAAAAATCGCTTGCAAAGTTCGTATCGGTATTATCGAAGGCGTTCACGCGGCAAAAGCAGGTCACCCCGGTGGCTCACTCTCTATAGCAGAGATTCTTACATATCTTTATTTTAAAGAAATGAACATCGACCCTGCAAATCCAAAGGATGCAAAGCGTGATCGCTTGGTTCTTTCAAAAGGACATGCTGCTCCTGCTCTCTACGCTACACTTGCGCAACGTGGC
>JAFYQN010000188.1 GCA_017559885.1 Clostridia bacterium | reverse complement strand
TTCAATTGTCTGCTGTTAAAAATTCCGTTAAAAGCTTATCGTCGCATATTTTGGAAAATCACTTGTATATGTGCGTATCAAGAGATTTGGAAAATGGCGATTTAGATTCTATTGATGAACTAATTAGTTTATTTAAAAGATTTAACCAGTGAGGAGGTGTAAATATGGACAAAATCGTACGTTGTGAAAAATGTGGCGCAATGGTTAAGGTTTTAATCGATTGCACCTGTCAAAACTGCGGTATCAAATGCTGTGGTGAAACAATGAAAGAAATACCACAAGAAGAAGCAGACAAATATTTAGAAAATAAGTAATTTAACCTAATAAAAAGCCGTGGATTTTCCAGGGCTTTTTATTGTTGTACAAAAAGCAATTTTATGTTATTATATGTTCAAGGAGTGATTACTATGGTAAAACATATAATTCTTTGGAAACTTAAGGAAGAACATAACAACCTTGAAGTTAAACAGGGTATAAAGAGCGGTCTTGAGTCGCTTATGGGCAAAATTCCCGGTTTAGTAGAGATTAGCGTGCAAACAGATAAATTACCGTCATCTAACGCCGACGTTATGCTATATTCGGTATTTGAAAATGAGGATGCGCTCAAAGGTTACGCCGTACACCCCGAGCACGTATACGTTGCCGACAACTTTGTGCGCCCCTTTACCGAGATGAGAATGTGTTTGGATTTTGAAGTGTAAACTAAATTTTTTTATAAAATGTTAATATAGGAGTAGTAATATGCTTTTTGCTACAATAATGCTATTTTTGTTATGCTTTAAAACTATCATAAAAACCGTATCAAAAAATCGAAAATCTATTGATAATAAATGGATAGAAAGATTGATTATTAGACGTGAAATAATTCGTCTAATTGAGGCGGCTTTAAGTGTGGTGCTTGGCTATGGTTATTTTATATATAATAAAACATATCCACAAAAATTTTTATTTGCTTTAGTTGCAACAATTTCATTGTATTTATTTACAAGATCATTTGTTCATATCATAATGATTTTATGTAAAAACAAGAGATTTAAAATTAAAGTTGAAACCTGTGCGCGTATAACAACTGAAGAAACCGGATTTGATCTTGAATCTTCTTCTGTTCGTTCTATTTTAAAAACAAATGTAAACAAATATACCTTTTATGGTTATGGTCCTTCTGCATGGTTGTGCTCTAATATTGAGTCGGGAGATAAGGTGCTTATTGTAAGATTTAATAAGCGCAAAAAGCCATATATGATAATTGGCATATCTAAAAAAGTATCACAAAAAAATTTGCGATATTAGTAGATTAAAATCTATGTTCTTGATTCTTGAGGTGCGGTCATGAAAAAAACATTTTCGTTAATATCTTTTGTATTATCGGTTGTGGTTGCTGTATGCGATTTGTGTCTTGCTGTTTTTGGAATGATTGATCTTCAAAAAACGTTAAACATATTATCTACAACACCTGGGACGAGCGGGATAGATTATTTTGGAATTGCATGGGGATTGGCAATATTGTTATTTTTTGTCTCGTTGGTTGGTCTGACATTTTCGACAACTACTGTGCTTATTGCCGAGAAACTTATAATTAAGAGAAGCGCTTGCACAATATGTATTTTGTTTGCATTGCTTTTAATGGTCAGTGTGTTTATATTTTTTATTTGATTATTTGTTAATTTTTTTAAAAAACACATCCTTTTGGGTATACTAATCTCGAAAGGATGTGTTTTTTATGGTAGAGCAAGACACAATTAAACTACTTCGCGAGTGTGATGCGGGTATTAAAATGGGCGTGGCATCTATAGATGACGTTTATCGCTACGTAACGTCGCACAAAATGCGCAACTTTTTAAACGCAAGCAAGGATGAACACGACAAGCTTGATAAAGAGTTGCAAGAACTTTTGGGCGATTATCACGACGAAGGCAAAGAACCAAACCCAATGGCAAAAGGTATGTCTTGGTTAAAAACAAATATTAAACTTGGTATGGACAACTCTGATAAAACCATTGCCGACCTTATGACCGACGGATGCGATATGGGTGTAAAATCGCTAAACAAATATCTAAATCAGTATGAAGCAGCAGATGAAAAGAGCAAAGATATTTGTAAAAAGTTAATTAAAATAGAAGAAAAATTACGCAGTCAAATGCAAGAGTTTTTGTGATATAAAAGTAACTGTTTACTCGGAATAATGTATACAGATCATGCCTCCCTCTGACGAGGGAGGTGGCAAAACGTAGTTTTGACGGAGGGAGAGATAAATAGCAATAAAAAATTTTTGTTCTCTCTCCCTCAGTCATTTTTACAAAATGACAGCTCCCTCGTCAGAGGGAGCCTTTTTTAAAATATTGATTTGTACTTTATATTAATCTTCTTTAAAAACCTTTTTAATTGCTTCAAGGTAACCGTAACCGTATACGTTATCGGGGAGTAGGTAGCTTGTTTCGGTCCACTCGTTCCAACTGTTAACGGTTATTAGTGAAACACCCGTTTTGTCGGCAAAATCTTTTGCCATATTAAGTGCTTTTTCAAAATTCTCAGGTGTGTTGTTTTTACATACGCCCCAACTAAAGTCTTTAAAACGGGGATTGTTATCCCAACCGATAGAAACGTGGGGGAAGTAGGGGACGTTATAGGTCTTGGCTACTGTATCCCATTCTTTTTGCACATCGGGCAAAAGCTCAAGGTAGTCGCGGTCGATGTATGTAAAGTGAACAAATTGATAGTGAGTAAGTGATGAGAAACCAAGCTGTGTAATAAGCTCGTTAGTGGTTTCAATTACCTCGCCATCAACGCCCGAAAAGTTTTCTTTTTGTCCGTTCCAACGCACAAATTGAAAATGCACGCCATCAAGACCCTCTTTTTTACACTCGGCATCAAGCCACTCCATTGCCTCGCGGGTTTTTTCAATACTGCCAAAACCTTTTACAAAGTTTTTAAGCGCATAGATACTTATAACAGGTTTGTTATCTATTTTGTAGTAGTTTTCGCATTTAAAGTATTGGTCTATCCAACGACGACCAATGGTGTAAAACTGTTCCATAGTTACGTCACCGCGCCAAATGGTGTCCCATAACTTGCCTGAATTTCGGCGGTCCCAAGTGTAGTTGGCGTCGTGATTTGCCCACATAATGTAAAACTTTATATCCTTGCAGTTTTTTGCCTTCAAAAAACCGTCGTTTAGGCATTGCTCAAGGAAAGGACGGTCATCATACCAATACCAGTCGTAAATGAACACGTTTACGCCGTGGTCGAGCGCCATTTCAATTTGACCTTCCATAACTTCGGGGTCGGCTTCATTTTGGAAACCTAAAAGCGGTTTGCGGTCCCATACATATCCGTTTTCTTTAACCTCTCCGTAGGCGTCACGTACCGTTTGCCACTCGCCAATGTCCTCGGGCCAAAAGAGTTTGGTTCGGGGTTCGTTGCCTGTGTATGCCGGCCAAATGTATGCTGCGATGTCGTATTTACTCATAAAACCACCTCGTATAATGGGTAAAATAATATATACTTATAATATAATACAATAAAGTAAATTTCAAGAAGAAAACGATTGAATTAAGGTGATTTTTGAGCATTGTCAAAATAAAAACAAAAAAGACACCTTTGAAGGTGTCTTTCTTGCTTGGTGGGAGATGGTGGATTCGAACCACCGAAGGC
>JAFYQN010000187.1 GCA_017559885.1 Clostridia bacterium | reverse complement strand
TATGTTTATTTCACAAAGATTTTCTTTTATACTATCCCAAAAGGTTGCGCCGTCACCATCTACCCACTCACCCGAAAGGGTAGTTTTGCCATACGGTATCTGGGAAAACCGAGCAAACGCACGAAAATGGTCAATGCGAATAACGTCGTACAACTCCTGGCAAAATTCAAGTCGCTTTTGCCACCAGGTGTAATTATCACTACGCATATTTTCCCAATTATATATCGGGTTGCCCCACAGTTGACCATCGCGTGAGAACACATCGGGTGGTACGCCTGCCACAGCCGTTGGTGTAAAATCGCGACTCAACAAAAAATTGTCAGGACTAACCCACACGTCAACGCTATCGGGGGATACATAAAAAGGTATGTCCCCTATTATTTTTACACCCTTGCTATTAGCATATCGCTTAAGCGCGTAATACTGACAAAAAAAGAAATACTGTGTCACCTTGTAAAAATCAATCAGTTTTTTGTGATTTTGTTCAAATGACGCAATTTTTTGAGGCACTCGGTATTTTATTCCGTCGGGCAAATCGGTAAGTTTTTGTGTCTCGTAAATATTTAAAGCCGCCGTAAACAGCGCATAATCATTAAGCCAAAATTTATTATCGTTTAAAAATTTTTGATAATTTCTATTTTCTAAATCAAAATTTTTTGCCGCTTTATAAAGCAAAGGTATTTTAAACTCACGAACTACGTCATAATCGGTGATTTGTGAAAACTGTTGCGGTTTTATATCCCACTCTTTAAGCAACCCGTCACGCGCCAAAAAATCAAGGTCGATATATAGTATCTCGCCGGCAAAAGTGCTAACCGATTTATAGGGCGAATTGCCCTCGCCCAAAGGATTTAGAGGTAAGATTTGCCAAAAACGTTGTTTTGCCTCACTTAAAAAATCAATAAATTTATACGCTTCTATCCCAAAACTGCCTATACCGTAATTTGACGGCAAAGACGATACCGCCAACAGTACTCCGATATATCTTTTTTGCGTTTTATCCCTTGACGGCACCTGCGGCAACCCCTTTTATAATATATTTTTGGCAGGTCAAATAAAACACAACCACCGGCACAATACTTAGCACTAACATTGCCATCATTGCGCCCATATCAATAGAACCGTATCCACCCTTCAAATACTGCACGGCGATGGGTATGGTCTTGTAATCACTACCTATTACCAAATAAGGAAGCAAATAGTCGTTCCACACCCACATAGTATTAAGAATTGCTACCGTTATTGCGGTAGGTTTTAGCATAGGAAACACCACGAGCCAAAAGGTACTAAAAACGTTGCACCCGTCTATAATTGCGGCTTCTTCCAAACTGATTGGTATTGACTTTACAAATCCCGAAAATATAAACACCGATAGACCTGCCCCAAAACCAAGATAGATAAAAATCAATCCAAGCGGATTATCAAGTCGCAATGTGTTTGCAATCTTTGACATAGTAAACATAACCATTTGAAACGGAACAATCATAGAAAACACAAATAAATAATATAAAAAATTATTTAGTCGTGTCTTAACTCGGGTGATATACCAAGCGGTCATTGCAGTAAAAATCACGATTATCACAACCGACGTTACGGTTATAAACAGCGACCAAAAAAACGCCGAAATAAAACCCGTATCATCAATACCTTTTATATAATTTTCTACACCGACAAAGGTATCGCTATTTGGCAAAACAAATGGAGACTGACTTATAGAAAATCTATCTTTAAACGAGTTAGATACAACGGTAATTATCGGTATTAAAAAGACTACGCTTAACCCAAGCAAAAAGGTAAAAATAAAAATATTTGAAATTTTAATTTTTTTCATTAATTTTCTACCTCTCTACTTCTGGTAAAGTATAACTGTAACACCGCCACTAATGCGACTAAAACAAAGAAAACTACCGCCTTTGCCTGACCCACACCCTCATAACCTATTCTACCGTAAAAGGTATTATAAATATCAAGCGCCAACATTTGCGTTTGCTTTAAAGGCGCTCCTGCGGTGAGGGCTAAGTTTTGGTCAAAAAGTTTAAACGAATTTGTTATGGTAAGAAACAAACATATTGTAATGCTTGGCATAACCGACGGAATAGTAATGCTAAATAGCGTCCTTATAGCTCCTGCGCCGTCAACACGCGCGGCCTCAAGTATGGCGGTCGGTATATTTTGAACACCTGCAATGTAGATTATCATCATATAACCTATCATCTGCCAACTCATAAGCACCACCAAACCCCAATAACCAAAAGTGGCGCGCGAGGTTATAGAATAGCCGTAGTTATACAAAATGCCGTTAATTATAAGTTGCCATATATAACCAAGCACAATGCCGCCGATAAGGTTTGGCATAAAAAACACCGTACGAAACAGGTTTGTACCGCGTATGCCACGGGTAAGCAACAACGCCAATAAAAAAGCAATCGCATTAACGCTTATTACCGAGGCAATTGCAAATCTAATTGTAAACCATAGCGAATTTAAAAAATCACTGTTTTCACTAAAAGCGCTTATATAGTTTTTAAGTCCTACAAACTGGGCATCACTTACAGTTCTGAATTCGCAAAACGATAGATAAAGTCCCATTATAAAGGGAACTAAAAACGCTATGCAAAATGCTATAAAGGTAGGTCCAACAAATACGGCAAACCACCTTTTGTTGCCTAACTTCACTTTCGCTCACTCTTCCACATTGATTTAACGGTGGTTTCTACGTCTTTCCACTCGCGATTACCCTGCACGTACTCAAGCAACGAACCACCAACCTCGGTTTTAAATACGTCGCTTGGGAACGAGGTAAATATCCAAGGCACAGTATTTTTTGTGTTGTCGTTCATATAGCGTACTACCTCGCGCGCCAATGGGTCGCTTGGTAATTCTTGCTCACTAAAACTGCTAAACGGCGTTACAAAACCAAGTTTATTTGTCACGTAATCTTTGCCTGTATCACTGCTAAATAGCCAATATAAAAAGTCAAGCGATTTTTGTTGTTGCTCTTCACTTACGTTTTTATTTATGGCAAAATAGTTTTCGGTACCAATACAAAGTCCCTGATTCTCTTCCCCTTCAGCGCCGGTATAAAGCGGTAAAAATTTAATATCGCTCTCGGCTACGGTATTGCCCTTTACATCCTTTATTTGCGACCAAGCCCAGTTACCGTTTTGCACCATTGCAACCTGACCTTGCGCAAACTCTGCCATAGAATCACTTGTAGATTTTGAACCCAAAAGTCCCTTTTCGGTAATCGAATTATTTATATAAAGGTCAAAAAGGTTTTGATAATTTTTAGAATATCTAAATGCTATTTCCTTGGCGTTAAGACCTGCAAGCGTTGGGTCAGAAAAATCTTCACTGCTTGCAAACTCGTAGTAAAGCGGCACGTTTAAAAGGTGCGTTTGCCAACGCCAATCCTCGCCCGACGACAGTGAAGTCGACGCAAAAACACCCTTAATACCAAGTTGGTCTTTTTTTGCGGTCATATCTTCTACCACTGCTTTAAGCGTGGCAAAATTTGTAATTTGCTCGGCAGAATCGATATTTACTTTTTTATCACTTAACGCAAAATATTTTTTCATAATAGCGTCGTTATAAATAATACCGTAGCCCTCTACAACGTATGGTACGGCATAAATACCATTACCGCTTTCATCACGTATAGCAAGCGTATCATCGCTGAGCAATTTTGCAAAATCACTGTTTTCTATATTAAGACAGTATTTTTTCCACGACTGATACCCAATAGGTCCGTTAACTTGAAAAATTGTTGGCGCGCCGCGTTTTGCGATTTCCGATTTTAAAGTTTGCTCGTACGTGTTTGCGGCGGCAGTTACCACCTTAACGCTAACTCCCGTTTCCTCTTGATACTTTTGAGCAATTTCTTGGTAAACGTCGGCAGATTCGGGTTTAAAGTTTAAAAAGTAAACCTCGGCACTGCTCTTGTCACCGCAACCTGTAACCAACATCAAAGATAAAATTAAAGATACGCAAAGTATAAAAGAAAATATTTTTTTAAGCATTATAATTCCTCCATTTTTTATACTGATAATATCTTTGCCTAATTTTTTGCAAATAATACAAAAAAACATAAAAACCGATTGTGAGTTTATCACAATCGGTTTTTGAAATTCAATTTATATAGTTACTTCCTAATCTTCACAATTATATCTACACTCACTTGCGCAGTTTATGGCGCAGGCAATTGATGTTATTATAAGCGTAAAGAATGCCGCAAGCAATCCTACAACTATTGCGCCTATAACACTTGTTGCCGCAAAATCTACTGCAAGCAATATTACTGACGTAACAATCGTTCCTAAAATGCCAATTACAGCAAGTTTTATATTAGAGTTGCAACAATTTTGGCAAGCGTTTTTATAAAGAGATGGCAACGTTGCCAAAAGAATGCCCAAAAATAAAACCGCAATACCAAATGCCACTATATAAAATACAGGTGTCAAGGTTATAATGGCGGTATATTGCGCTATTGCAGCCACAACGCCTGCAACCACTGCTGCGGCAATCGCCAAAAATGCGCATTCAACACGAGTTGAACAACTTGTTTGTCTCATAATTTTTTCACCCCTATATATATTACGAAAAAACCTTCATAGTGTTAAAAGACCATAAATATAGCGCTTATTTTAATTGACATTATTATAATAAAATTATATAATATATGTATATAAAGGAGAGTGTTTGCCTTGAAAAAAACAATTTCAATTTGTTTTGCCAATAACAAGGGCGGTAGTGGTAAATCTACCACCTGTTGCAATATTGGTTACGAACTTTCTAAAATGGGTTATAAGGTATTGCTTATCGACGGCGATATGCAGATGAATTTGTCCCTTTCGCTCTTTGGCGAGGACGAGGTTTTAGAGTCTGCGCAAAGCGGTAACAACATTTATACTGCCGTAACACAACAAAGCGACATTGCCGATTACATAACCCCCACAAAATACGAAGGTCTTGATATGGTGCTTTCGTCATCGCTTATGAGCAATATTGAATTCGACCTTTTTTCTAAATGGCAACGCGAACTAATCCTTAAAAATTGTCTCAAAAACGTTAAAGACAGCGGCAAATATGACTTTATTTTAATGGACGCGCCACCTACCTTAGGCGGTTGGGTTATGAATATGCTTTGCGCGGCAGATTACCTTGTAATCCCTGTAGAAGCAAGTCCTTGGGGACTTTTTGGTCTTGCCAATATGTTTGAGTTTTTTGGCACTGTACAGGGAATTAACCCCGACCTTCAACTTTTGGGCGTTGCAATCACAAAGGTTGATACACGTAAAAACTACTTTAAGCAAACCGTCGAGGCGCTCGGCAACACCGACGGCGTATATATGTTCCAAAACTATATCCGTACCGACAGTTCTATTGAATGGGCGCAAGACGCTTCACAACCCGTAGCGGTCTACAAACCGAGCACCAGAAGCGCAAAAGAGTATAAAGCTTTAACACAGGAGGTTGTTTCACTTGTCAATAGGTAAAAGCAGTATTGCGCGCGCGGTAAACGCAACAAACACCGCCGCCAAAACACAAAACAATAACAATCAAAACCTTGTTATTAATAAATTTGCAGTTGACTCTATCGGTCTTTTAAGCGTTGCAAAAGCGCCACAAGACGTAAGCGAGTTAAAATCAAGCGTTCAAAAACGCGGTCTGCTCTGTCCCGTTTTAGTTGCCGCCACCAACAAAGGTGACGTGTGGCTTGTTGACGGGTACGCTCGCGTAGCGGTTGCTAAAGAATTAAACATAAATCAAATTGATGCAATCGTTATAAACGTTGATACCAAAACACAGGCAAACAACCTTTATAACGAAATTAACAAAACAAAACCTGTCATCAAAACCGATGATATCCGTGAAGAAAAATTCCGT
>JAFYQN010000186.1 GCA_017559885.1 Clostridia bacterium | reverse complement strand
TAACCTTTGATTCGAATACGGATTTTTTCTTTCACTGCCATGTGAAAATTCGCCTCCTTGTTTAGTTGGCGGGCAAAACTTACACCGCACCGTGTGTTTCATCACAGTGCAACATAAAACCGGCATTTGCTGGGGTTAACGCAAATCCGGAGCAGCGACTCGCATCGCCGCGACACCTTCAGTTTCGCAAGTAACCGTTAGTGCCTCCAAGTTCTTTCGCCCGGTTTAAAATCGGACATACTCCGCGGAAATTTCCCCATTCGAGATGGGCCACCTCCCGCATCAACGCATGTTTTACGCCACATTTTCGCAGCGTGCCCTATGATAATAACACAACTGTACCATAAAATCAAGAAAAACTTTCAAAAAAGTTCTTATATTTTTAACGAAGTTTTTGCGATGTTTTTGTGCATAACGACGAATAAATTTAGACAAAAATTCTATTTTGAGGTTTACATAAACATTTATCACAAGATGTTGTGTTTTTCTAACGATTACTTTTAAAACCTTCGCCTATTATCTCGCCCGCATCGCTTACAACAATAAAGGCGCGCTCATCGTATAATCGTACGGCGTCGTGCACTGCCGCTACCTCGTGAACGCGTACGGTACACATAAGCATTGTACGGGGCTCGCCCGTGTATCCGCCCACTACCGACAACCTTGTGACACCGCGCGATACTGTATGATTTATTTCGCGGCAAATTTCGTCCGCATTACTTGTTACTATATAAATAATCTTGCCTTTGTCGGCGCCGTATAACAATACGTCCATAAGTCGCGTACCCATATACATTGCGATTATAGAATACAGCGCGCTTTCGGCGTTGCGGTACACAAGAGCGTTAAGTGCAATGACAACGCCATCCGCCATAAGAATTATTTTGCCTACGCTTAAATGACGATGTTTTTGATTTATCATTTTTGCAATAATGTCTATTCCGCCCGTGGTAGCGCCTCGCAACAATATAAGAGATAATCCAACGCCCATAAATATGCCGCCAAACATTGACGCCAAAATTCCGTCGGTTTTAAGGGGCGGTAAAATATCAGCAGATAAATTAAGACAAAACGAAACAAGCACCGTTACAATCGCCGTTTTAAAAATAAATCGTGCGCCCAGTTTTTTATACCCAAATATAAGTATCGGAATATTAAAAGCAAATAAAATTGTACCTGTGGGTATTTTTATTATATAATTTATTACTGCCGCAACGCCCGTAAATCCACCGGGCGAAATTCCGTTTGGCGATAAAAACACGTTTACCGATACAGAATATATTATGGCGCCCAAAACAAAGTAAATAGCATCTTTAAAATGTTTAAATTTAGTTTTTTTCATAACAAAAACCTCCGCACAATTATTTTGTACGAAGGTTTTAATTTATATACTTTTGTTTACCATATCATATCAAACAATTCTTTTATGCGCTCGTTTTGATTTGTCAAATGCAAGTAACCAAACAAGCACTCAAGTCCCGTTGCGGTATGATATTCGCCGTTTGTAGCGCTCTTTGGCGTATTGCCGGTGCGGAAATTTCGTCCACGTTTAAAAACGCTAATTTCTTTTTCGGTAAGCGTACTTTCGATTTTTTTAAACGCTTCGGCCTGCGCTACCGCGCTAACATACTTTACCGAAAGCGAGTGCAACTCGCCTGAAGGTCGGTTAATTTCGGCAAGACGGGTACGCACCATAAGTCCGTAAACCGCATCCCCGACAAAAGCAAGCACCGATGGACTTAATAAATTTACATTATCCATATTTATACCCTAATCCATAAATTCGAATTCGACATCATATACGCTTACGGTATCGCCCTCTTGAACACCCGCTTGACGAAGCGCGTCAATAATACCTGTCTGTCGCATTACGCGTTCAAAGTATTGTAGCGACTCGTAGTCGTCAGGGTCAACCTGATTCATAACGTCCATAATCCATGGAGCATCTTCAACGAAGTAAACGTCCTCGCAAACACGAATGCTAAAGGTGCGTTTTTTGTTGCTTGTCAAATCAAGTTGCGGTTTTGGTTCGGGCTCATAAACCTTTATAGCAGGCAATTTTGCAAGCTCGGCCGCAACGTAGTTTATAACGTCGGCCGTACCCTCGGCAATTGCCGCCATAGCAGGAAAGAACTTATAACCTTTGTTTTCAAAGTATTCGGCATATTTTGCAACGTCCTCTTCTTCACAAAGGTCGCACTTATTACCAACAACAACCTGTGGACGTGTTGTTAATTCTTCGCTAAACGCTGCAAGTTCTGCGTTTATCTTTTCAAAGTCATCTATTGGGTCACGACCCTCACTACCCGAAATATCAATAACGTGAACAAGCAATCGGCAACGGTCTACGTGACGCAAAAACTCGTGACCAAGACCTATGCCCTCGCTTGCGCCCTCGATAAGACCGGGTATATCCGCCATTACAAACGAACTGCCCTCGCCCATTCTAATAACGCCCAACACGGGAGTAAGGGTTGTAAAGTGGTAGTTTGCAATATTTGGTTTCGCATCGCTTACGATTGACAAAAAGGTTGATTTACCCACGTTTGGAAAACCGATAAGACCAACGTCGGCAAGAAGTTTAAGTTCAAGAGTCACGTCAATCTCTTCGCCCGGATTACCGTTTTTTGCAAAGCGAGGTATTTGACGCGTAGCGTTAGAAAAATGTTGGTTGCCCCAACCTCCGTTACCACCCTTTGCAATAACAACGGGTTGGTCGTCTGAAAGGTCTGCAATAATTCGACCTGTTTCTTGTTCCTTTACAACCGTACCGCGTGGAACTTTAATCAACAAATCGGGCGCTTTTTTTCCTGCGCAATGACGGGTTTTGCCGTCCTCGCCGTTCTCTGCGCAGTATTTGCGCTTGTAACGAAAATCGGCAAGGGTAGAAAGATTGCTGTCTACCTGAAAAATAATGTCTCCGCCTTTGCCGCCGTCACCGCCGTCAGGACCGCCTGCGGCAACGTATTTCTCACGACGAAAAGATACCGCGCCGTTACCGCCGTTGCCTGCCTTTAAATGTATATTTGCTATATCTACAAACATTTAATTATTCTTCCTCAAATTCTTCAAATTCGCCAAAGTCATCGAATTCTTCATCGCCAAAATCCATTTGAGCGTTTACAACGTTTTCGTAAAGTTCTTGAGCGATTTCAAGATCGCTTTCATTTACGTAAATTTCTTGCGCGTTAAAGCCGCCGCCAAATACAATTTGCATAGCGTCGTCACTTTCGTCGCAGGTAAAATTAATACCGTTGTCACGAAGAACGTCTTTGTAAATTTCTGCCGCTACCACGTTATCAACACTGGCAGCAAGAACGGGTTTTTTAATAATAAGCGCTTCTTCAGCAGCTTTTTTTGCCTCTAATTCTTCCTTTTCTTTGAGCTCTTGCTCATAAGCTTCAAAGGTTTTAAGTTCTGCGCCGCAAATCAAACAATTTTCTGCGTTGTCTTCACACGCAAAACCACATACATGACAAGTTTTCATAATATCACCTTTTTATAAAAGATTAAAAAAAACCGAGCGACCGCACTATTAAAAGTTCGCCGCTCGGTTTAAATTTTTAAATAATTACTGCTCCACAGCGTAGATGCTAACCTGTTTGCGGTCTCTACCTACGCGCTCAAACTTAACCTTACCGTCGATAAGTGCGAATAAAGTGTCATCAGAGCCACGGCCTACGTTATTGCCTGCGTGGATGTGTGTTCCTCTTTGGCGAACGAGTATATTGCCTGCAAGTACGAACTGACCGTCTGCACGCTTAACACCAAGACGTTTTGACTCGCTGTCACGACCGTTCTTGGTTGAACCCATACCTTTTTTATGAGCGAACAACTGAATGTTTAACTTTAACATTATCTACACCTCCGTAGTGATTTTAATTCGTTTGCTGTACTGTTTTGAAAGTTCGGTTAAATGAAGTTTAAGCCCTTCAAGTACCGCGATTGTTTTATCGCTTGGGTTTTTAACGCAAACCGACATTTTTGCATCATCGACCTCCGCGTCACACTTATCACCGATAATTTCGATAATAGTGTTAGCCGCCAAGTACGACGCGCTTGAAACCGCCGCGCATACTATTTTACCCTCGTCGTCATTACAATCGACTGAACTGTGGCCTAAAATTTCAAAACCGTAAAGACTTTCACTCTTTGACAGAAATTTTACACGTGTCATACTAAAAATTAACCGATTTCGGTAATCTGTACTTTTGTGTATGGCTGTCTGTGGCCCATCTTACGTGAGCTGCCCTTTTTTGGCTTATAGGTAAATACTGTTACCTTTTTGCCCTTACCGTTTTTAAGAACGGTGCCCTTTACGAAAGCGTCTTTAACATAGGGCTTGCCAACCTTTAAAGTTCTGTTGCTTACAGCAACGACCTTGTCGAAGGTTACTTCTGAGTCAACCTCTGCATCAAGCTTTTCAATGTAGATAACGTCGCCGCTTTCTACACGATACTGCTTGCCGCCTGTTTCGATAATTGCGTACATCTTTTACACCTGCCTGATATTTTCCAGTCTCGCTAAAGATAGGCGTGCTACCCAAAATTTTGAGCGCAACTTACAAAGCCCACAATATGCGGCTCGACTATTCTACCACAACAAGTATGCTTTGTCAAGAAAATATTTTTAAAATTCTTGCGACGCATTTTATGTATTGTAATTTTTTATTAATTGTGGTATTATAAATATAATTATATTCACAAGAAAGAAGTTTCACCTATGGCAGAAATTATTACAAATGAAAAGAAAAAAGTTTTAAGTTGCATTCAGCCCAGCGGTATGCTAACGCTTGGTAACTATTTGGGCGCGCTTAAAAACTGGAAAAATATGCAAGAAGAATTTGATTGCACCTACGCGGTTGCCGACCTTCACGCTATTACGGTACGTCAAGAACCGAGCAAACTACGCGCGCAAATTTATTCTACCTACGCAATTATGTTGGCATTAGGGTTAGACCCCGAAAAGAGCACCCTCTTTATTCAGTCGCACGTGCCCGAGCATACTGCGCTTTCGTGGTTGCTTTCTTGCAACACGCAATTTGGCGAGATGTCACGTATGACACAGTTTAAGGATAAATCAGCTAAACACGCTAACAACGTAAACGTGGGTCTTTTCTCATACCCTGTGCTTATGGCGGCAGATATTTTGCTTTATCAACCCGACTTTGTTCCTGTTGGCGCCGACCAAAAGCAACATCTTGAAATCGCGCGCGATATTGCAATTCGTTTTAACAATATTTACGGCGACGTGTTTAAAGTTCCCGAGCCATACATCGCAAAAACAGGCGCTCGCGTAATGTCATTACAAGACCCTGCTAAAAAGATGTCTAAATCAGATGAAAACGCTAACGCTTGGGTTGCAATTCTCGACGACCGCGACACCATTATACGTAAATTTAAACGCGCAGTTACCGATAGCGAAGCATGCGTTCGCATGAGCGAAGCTCAACCCGGTATTTCAAATCTTATCACAATTTACAGCGCAGTTACAGGCAAAAATGTCACCGACATCGAAAAAGAGTTTGAAGGCAAGGGCTATGGCGACTTTAAACTTGCCGTTGGCGAGGCGGTTGCCGACGAACTTGCTCCCATTAAGGCAGAATACGACCGTATTATTACCGACAAAGCAGAACTTGAACGCATCTTCCGCGAGGGCGATGCGCGCGCCGAAAAGGTTGCTCGCAAAACGTACTTTAAAGCAATGAAAAAGGTTGGCTTTGTGCTATGATTTCTTGGCAAGAAAAATCAACCGTAGCTTCTAATGTCAAAAATTTTATTGCCTCGCGCCGTATACCGCACGCAATACTGATTGAGGGCGTAAACGAAACTGCAAAGCGCGAGCTTGCCGCATATATTGCTACCGCCGCCGTTTGTAGCGGCGAATCTGCCCCTTGCGGCAACTGTCTTAATTGCCATCAGGCAAATGCAAAATCACATCCCGACATTAGTTATATTGTGCCGCTTGAAGGCAAGAAAAATCTTTCGGTAGACCAAATACGAGAACTTCGCACAGACGCTTACGTTAAACCTCACTCGGCGGAAAAACGCGTTTTTATAATCGAATATGCCGACCGTATGAATCCACAGGCGCAAAACGCGTTGCTTAAAGTATTGGAAGAACCGCCTGCCGACGTTATTTTTATATTGCTTACCCCTTCAAAAACCGTACTGCTTGACACCATTATTTCGCGATGTGTGCTGCTTTCGCTTATAGAAAACGCGCAAGAAACCAAATACACCGAAATGGCAAATCAGTTTATAGACCTTTTGCTTTCAGGCAGCGAGTACGAAATGTTGAAACTTCTTACCCCACTCGAAAAAAGCCGCGTCGATGCCGAAAACTTTTTTGGCGAGTTAGCGCTTTGTGTGGCGGAAAGAATAAAAAAGGGTTCGGTTCACGCCCGTACGCTCGACCGCCTTTTTGATGACACAAAATATTATTTAGACCTTCTTAAAACAAACATAAATATGCCGCTTCTTATATGCCTTGCGGTTAGTCGTTCAAAAGGTCTTTTGAATACAAAGAATTAGAGGAAAATATATGACACAGGTTATTTCAGTAAAATTTAAAGATAGCGGAAAAAATTATTACTTTTCTCCCGACGGCAAAACCTTTAACTCGGGCGATAACGTAATTGTTGAAACCGCAAACGGTCTTGCTTTTGGTATGGTTGCCGAGGGCAACCACGAGGTAGAAGACGACCGCGTTGTACCTCCGTTAAAAAAGGCATTGCGCACTGCCACCGAAAAGGATATCCAACGTCTTGAAGAAAACAAAGCAAAAGAAACCGACGCTCTTAAGATTTGCGAACAAAAAATCGTAGCGCATAAACTCGATATGAAACTTGTCCGCGTTGAATATTCTTTTGACGGCGGCAAAATCACCTTCTTTTTCACGTCCGACGGCAGGGTTGATTTTAGAGAACTTGTAAAAGACCTTGCAAATCACTTCCACGCTCGTATTGAACTACGTCAAATTGGTGTGCGCGATGAAGCGCGAATGCTTGGCGGCGTTGGTATATGCGGTCAAGAGTATTGTTGCAAACGTTTTCTTGACGACTTTTTACCCGTATCCATTAAAATGGCAAAAGAACAGGGGCTTTCGCTTAACCCAACCAAAATTTCGGGTAGTTGCGGCCGACTTATGTGTTGCCTTAATTACGAGCAAAACTCTTACGAGTATTTAAACTCAATCACCCCACCGGTTGGTTCAACCGTTAAAACCGAGCAAGGTGTTGGTATAGTTGCCGACGTAAACTTTATAACAGGCGACCTTACGGTAAAACCAAAAGACGGCGAGGGCGCGCCCTATAAAACCAATCGCAAATACGTTAAAGTACTCGGCGGTCACAAACCAAAAAAGATAGATAACGACGAGCAGTAAATTACCTCTTGCATTTTTTGTAGAATGTTGTTACAATATAAACAACAAGTTTTGTATGTTTATTTAAAACCTGTTTTATTTCACTTTTACGGAGGTGTAACCAATGGCTTACAAAATTACTGATGAATGCATCGGCTGTGGCGCTTGCGCAGGTGGTTGTCCTGTAGAAGCAATCGCTGAAGGTGATGGCAAATACGAAATCGATGCTGACGCTTGCATCGACTGCGGCGCTTGCGCAGGTGGCTGTCCTGTAGAAGCAATCGTTGAGGGCTAATATTTTAGTACTTAAAAAGTAAGGTTCAACATTTTGTTGAACCTTTTCTTTTTTTGTGGTATTATAATTAAGGTAAATTTTTGTTTTGGAGGTATTATTATGAAAGACCAAAATTGCGCATATTGTATGGGTGGAGAACTACTCGATAAATTCGGCATTTATATTTGCGATTTATCGGTAAGCCAACTTATCCTTTTTAAAGAACAATCAAAACTCGGCAGAGTAATCGTCGCTTACAAAGACCACGTTAGCGAAATCGTAAATATAAGCGTAGAAGAAAGAAACGCGTTTATGGACGATGTATGCCGCGCGGCTAACGCTGTTCACAAAGCGTTTAATCCCGATAAAGTTAACTATGGTGCTTATGGTGATACAGGTTGCCACCTACATATGCACATCGTACCAAAGTACAATGGTGGCGATGAATGGGGCGGCGTTTTCCAAATGAACCCAGGCAAAGTTTACCTTTCTGATGCAGAATATGCAGATATGATAGAAAGAATTAAATCGGCTCTATGATAATGAAAACATTAAAAATCATTACTGGTGCTCTCTCTGCGATATCAGCATTGATTATGATTGCTATTCCGTTTTTAAGCAGTTATATGCAGGGCTTTTATAAATCTCAAATTGACGATTTTTCAAAAAGCGCCCAGGAATTATTGGACAAAAAACAATTTTGGGCGCAAATAGGTGAATCGTATCTCTTTTTGTACATTTTCATTGCTTGTGTATCGCTCTTTGTAATTGTAATATTTATTGATTGGTTAAAAGCAAGAAAATCAAAATAATTAAATTTAAGCCTCTGCTTTAAATATAGCAGAGGCTTTTTATTATGTTTTAAATAAACAACTCTACAACAAACACTACCACGCACGCAACGGTTGCCACAATCGGTAAACTGCCGCCGCAATAGGCAATTATCATCGCCGTAACAAACGCCACTGCCTCGGGCAAAGCAGAAAGCAAATTGCCCGTTTCAATCTTGCCAAGTATTGCAGGGAAGGTCATAACGGCAAGCGTTACAAACGGCACGTAATAAAGAAATGATTTGAAAAACCTGTTTGTTATTTTCTTTTTTATAAGAGCAAGCGGCAACATTCGTATAAGATAGGTTACAACTGCCATTATAAACATATAAATATATACCTTATTCACTGCTGTTTTCCTCCTCTTTAACGGGGAAGAAAATTGCCGCCGCTGTCGCTATAACCACCGTTAAAATTATAACCTTAAATTCCGATTGCAAAAAGCTTAAACTCGATATAAATTGGGGTATCCACTCAAAAACGGCGCTTGCAATCATTGAAAACATAACAATCAAAAGCAAAACAGGGTTCTTTTTTGTAGGCGGTACTATAATTGCGATAAACATACCGTAAAGCGCCACACTAAGCGCGCCCAAAACACTTGCAGGTAAAATATCGCCCGAATAACAACCAAGCGCCGTGCCCAAAACCCAACCGGGAAATGCCGCTGCAATAAGGCCGTAACAATACGCAGGCGGTACGTTTTCGGCGTTGTACGCGCTCGATACGGCAAAAATTTCATCGGTTACGCCAAAGGCGATTAAATACCGATGATACCATTTTGTTTTGGTGTCAAATCGTTGGGACAGTGACGACGACATAAGACAGTATCGCAAATTTATTATAAGTTGGTTAAGCGCCATCACAACAAAACTGCCGCTTGCCACAATAATATCTATTGCGGCGGTCTGCCCTGCGGACGTTAGATTTGTTGCCGATATTAAAATCGCCTGATGCGGCAATACACCCTTGCCTACTGCCATTACACCAAAGGCAAACGATACCGCCAAATACCCTAAAAATATCGGTATGCCGTTTTTAAAACCTTTTTTAAATATTTTAAAATTACTCATATTTTTCCTGACCTTTATGTAATTGACTTTGAAAAATTATAATAGTATAATTATTTAGGTGCAAATATGTATCCGTACTGTTCGCTTTGCGCCATAGATACAAAATCGGTATCGCTTAGCACGACGTGGTCTATAAGTTGTACGCCAATTTTTGCAAGCGTGTCTGCCGTGTCCTTTGTAAAAAGCAGGTCGTTATCGCTCGGCAAAGCAATGCCGTTTGGATGATTGTGACACAACACTACCGCCGTTGCGTTAAACCCAAGCGCCGTCTTTGCAATATCGCGTTGCGACAACCCTACCGACGACAAATCTCCGTCGGACAAAAACTCAAAACCCAACATACTGCCACGCGTATCAAGGCACATTATGGCAACGCGTTCACGCGTTTCGCCCAAAAATCTGCCAAGCGCATATTTGCCAATGCTGTCAAGACCTGTAAAGGTTGGTTTTTGTTCTTGTTTGTCGTATATGTATCTTTGCGCTGTAGGCATTATAAGTTTAAGCAGTACTGCTCCCCGTTCACTAAGACCGCGAACAGCGGCAAGTTCTTCTACAGGCGCGTCAAGCACACCTGCCACCGAGCCGTATTTGTTGATAAGTTCGTGGGCTATGGGATTGGTATCGGCGCGCTGCACACAATAAAAAAGCAAAATTTCAAGTATTTTATGGGGCGGAGTATTATGGTCAAAACCGTGTTGCAAAAATTCTTGGCGCACGCGTTCACGATGACCCTCGTGTAAATTTTTATCCATACCCATACCCCTTTCTATTATTTTTTTAAGGATTGTTTTATGAAAAGTTTTACTATTACCAAAAACGATGCAAACCAGCGTCTTGACAAATTCATAACCAAGGTTTGCCCTACTTTGCCGCAAGGACTTATGTATAAATACATCCGTACCAAGCGCATAAAAATTAACGGCAAACGCGGTGAAATATCTACCCGACTAAACGTTGGCGACGTGGTTGACGCATACATAAACGATGAGTTTTTTGTAGAACTCGCGCCAAAATACGACTTTTTAAGTTCGCCTGTGCGACTTAACATAGTTTACGAAGACGAAAACATAATTCTTGTCGATAAAGAACAAGGTCTAATCGTTCACCCCGATAAAAACGAATATCGCGATACGCTCATTGGCAGAATTCAACACTATTTATACGACAAGGGCGAATATAAACCCGACGAGGAAAATAGTTTTAAACCTGCCCTTGCTAACCGCATTGACCGCAACACAGGCGGTATAGTTATCGCGGCAAAAAATGCCGAAGCGCTTCGCATACTTTGCGATAAAATCAAAGACCGCGAAATTGACAAGCGTTACTTGGCGGTTATACACGGCGCACCAAAGCAAAAGTCAAAAACTCTTGAAGGGTACCTTGAAAAGAACGAAGACAAAAACAAGGTGTATTTAAGCGGTAAAAAGACCGACAACAACCTTACAATCAAAACAAAATACACAACCCTTGCTTCAAAGGGCGGTCTTTCTCTTATTGAGGTAGAGCTTATTACAGGTCGCACACATCAAATTCGCGCGCATATGGCGTCTATCGGTCATCCGCTTTTAGGCGACGGTAAATACGGCAAACTCGCAAACGATAAAAAGATGGGGTTTGACAAGCAAGCGCTCTACTCATATAAATTGACATTTGATTTTACCACAGACGGCGGTATTTTGCAATACCTTGACGGTAAAACCTTTACTGTAAAAAAAGTGTGGTTTGCCGAGCAGTTGTTTGGTGACAACTATAAAAAATTATTATAAGGAGATAATTATGTCATACATAGCAAACGATAACCGTTACGAAAACATGAAATATAACAAATGTGGCGAAAGCGGACTAAAACTCCCTGCCGTATCACTTGGTCTTTGGCATAATTTTGGCACAAACGATGATTACCAAAATATGAAGAATATGTGTTTTACTGCCTTTGATAATGGTATTACGCATTTTGATATTGCCAACAACTACGGCCCCGTGCCGGGTAGCGCCGAGGAAAACTTTGGCAAGATTTTGCGCGAAGAGATGTCCGCCTACCGCGACCAAATGATTATAAGCACAAAAGCAGGTTACTATATGTGGCAAGGTCCTTACGGCGATTTTGGCTCGCGCAAATATCTGCTTTCGAGTTTGGACCAAAGTTTAAAAAGATTAGGTATCGATTACGTAGATATTTTTTATCATCATCGCCCCGACCCCGACACACCGCTTGAGGAAACTATGGGCGCGTTAGCACACGCGGTACATAGCGGCAAGGCGCTTTACGCAGGTCTTTCAAACTATAACGGCGAGCAATTAAATGCGGCAACCGATATACTAAAAAGTTTAAATTGCCCCTTTGTTATAAACCAAAACCGCTATTCAATTTTTGATAGAAATATTGAGCGTAACGGACTTCTTGAAACGGCAAAAAACAAGAAAAAAGGCGTTATTGTTTTTAGCCCGTTAGCGCAAGGACTGCTTACTAACCGATATATTGACGGTATCCCTGCCGACAGTCGTGTAAAAAAGAGCGGCATTTTCTTAAAAGAAAGTCACCTAACGCCCGAACGACTTTCACAAATAAACGCTCTAAACCAAATCGCGCTTGAGCGCGGTGAAACACTCGCGCAAATGTCACTTGCGTGGGTGCTTCAAACCGAGGGTATTACAAGCGTGCTGGTCGGCGCGTCAAAACCCGAGCAGATACTTGATAATATAAACGCTATAAACTCTGCCCCATTTACCACAGAACAACTTGAAAAAATCGACAAAATAGCGTTATAAAAATTAAAATCACTAACCGTTTTGGTTAGTGATTTTTTGGTGCGGGTAACAGGACTTGAACCTGCAAGTCTTGCGACACATGAACCTGAATCATGCGTGTTTGCCAATTTCACCATACCCGCATTTTTAATTTGCAAGAGTAATTATACATAAACATTTAT
>JAFYQN010000185.1 GCA_017559885.1 Clostridia bacterium | reverse complement strand
GTAGAATTTGCCAAAAAGCACGGTATGGGTCTTGACTTTAACCCAACATTCTTCTCACATCCAATGGCAAACAGCGGTCTTACACTTTCAAGCCCTGATAAAAATATTCGCGATTTTTGGATTGAACACGGTAAAGCATGCGTACGCATTTCAGAGTATTTTGCCAAAGAAACAGGCGTACCTTGCGTTATGAACATTTGGACAGGCGACGGTCTTAAAGATATCCCTGCCGATCGTATGGGTCCACGTGTTAGATACAAGGAATCTATCGAGGCAATTCTTTCAGAACCGTTTGATAAAGCGCTTGTTAAACCTTGTGTTGAATCAAAGGTATTTGGTATCGGTGTTGAAGCATACACAGTAGGTTCTGCTGAATTTTCACTTACATTCGCGGCAACACACGACGGTTGTTTGCCACTTATGGACAACGGTCACTATCATCCTACCGAGGTTGTATCCGACAAGATACCTGCCCTATTGGCATTCTTCCCTGAAATTGCATTACATATCACCCGTCCGATTCGTTGGGACTCTGACCACGTAGTGCTCTTCGACGATGAAACACGCGAGATGGCAAAAGAAATCGTACGTTGCGATGCATTTGACCGCGTTTATATGGCTCTTGACTACTTTGATGCAAGCATCAACCGTATTGCTGCTTGGAGTGTAGGCCTTCGTAGTTGGCAAAAGGCACTTCTTATGGCTATGCTTACACCAAATGCAATGCTTAAAGATTTGCAGGACAAGGGTGCTTACACCGAACTTATGGTAAAGAGTGAAGAAGTTAAAACCTTGCCATTTGGTGACATCTGGAATTACTATTGCGAATGCTGTGGTGTACCGGCAGACGGCGAATGGTTTGCTAAGGTTCAGGAGTACGAAAACAACGTCCTTTCAAAAAGAGTTTAATATTAACGATAAAAAAAGAAGGTTGAAAATTTCAACCTTCTTTTTTATTTTATTATTTAAGCATTATATTTCTATAACTGTCGATTTGTGATTTTGGAACGCCAATGTAGTTTATAAGCCAGTGCTCGATAGATGCTTCAAGTGTTGTGCAACCATTTCTTTGACCGTAAGCCATCATCTCTTTATAGAGTCTACCCCAAGCAACTGTGTTACTGCTATCCTCTTGCATTACGTCGTCGCCCTCAGCAAACGTATTACCTGTTCCCTTACCGCGCCAACGCTTACCTGTAGATGAGAAAGAGGTAAGTTCGAAGTCACGGGTTAAGTCTTCATAAGGAACACCCAAAACGCCATTTACAATAAATGCAAACGTACCTGTACGGTCAGCGCCCGCATTACAGTGCGCGTAGAAAGGATAGTTACTTTCGTTAGATAAAAGTTCAAATACTCTTTTATAACTTGCCTTGAAAACTTCAGGTTCGGCTTTCATTACGTTATCATACTGACCAGGTGATTCAATAAATTCATAGTTCATGCCGGTGCCAGGTGTTTGGAATTTTTGGGTTGCATAGCGTATATCAAGTTCGGTTTTAAGACCTAACTGCTTTATAGTAGCGATACCGTTTGCAGTAACACCCTCAAGTTTTTGTCCGCGATAAATCATTCCGTATTTAACGGTTTTGCCGCTTGTGGTTTTCCAACCGCCCAAATCGCGCACGTTACCGGTGCCGTCTATTTGTATCCAACGAACAGGTTCGTCCTTTACCTTAATTCTACCGCCGCCAAGAATGTCGGATGAAAAGGCGCCTATAACCTTCCAGTAATACGTTTTACCAGGAACAAGTATACTGTTTTTTATTGTAGAAGATGAAGTTTGCAATGTAATCGCATTACTAAAATCAGCATTCTCAGAGAAATAAACGGTGTAAGGACCGCCTGCCATTTTCCAACTTAAAGATAGATTTTGATAATCGTACTTGTTACCGCTGAAATTACTTAACCAATAATACTGATTATTTGCATCATCAGCGCTAAGATAACCACGAACAATGTCATCGCATATATCGACTTCAACAATAGTGTCATAATCAATTTTAACCGAGTTATCAACTGTTGAACTATTGTTATTAGATGATGTGGTTGGATTGCTTTGCGCATCTTGACTTGAAGTTGTAGTTTGATCTGAACTTGTTATTGTATTACCACCCTCGTCAACAATAATTTCTTCATACTCAACATCAACTACGTCGCTTGAAGAATTATCAGGTTGGGATTTACAACCGCAAATACCTAAAACCAAACATAAAACTGTAAGTATCGCAAGTGTTTTTTTCATAACCGTTCACTCCTACGTATATTTTATTTATATATCAATTTTATTTTAACATTACATTGAGTTATTGTCAATCGTAAAGACAAAATTATGAATAATTTGTAAAAGGTCAGGGAAAGTCAAATTTTTTTTAAAAAAAGTATTGACATTTGAAAAAAATGGGTTATAATAGCATTACAGACAAAGGTAAGGGAAAGTCAAATTTTGATTTTGGGAGGTTAAAAAATGAGCGAAGAAAACAAAATTCCTGATGTAGAAACACAGGAAACACCTAAGAAAGAAAAGAAAAAATCAAAAAAAGATGCCGAGCTTGAAACGCTAAAAGCAGAACTTGAAGTAAAAAACGATCAGCTTATGCGCACAGCAGCCGAGTTTGACAACTTCAAAAAACGCACCGAACGCGAGAAAGCAACGGTTGCTGAATTTGCAAAAGCAGGACTAATAAAACAACTTTTGCCAATACTTGATAATATAGACCGAGCAGCTACCGCCGACCACGATAGCGCCGATTATATCAAAGGTATTGAAATGATAGTAAAACAGTTTGAAGGTATCGTAGCTAATATGAACATCGAAGAAATCGCGCAAGAAGGCGACCAGTTCGACCCAAATTTCCACGAAGCAGTAATGCACGTCGAAGATGAATCGCTTGGCGAAAACGTTATTGTTCAGGTACTTCAAAAAGGATATAAAATTGGTGACACTGTAATCCGAGCCGCAATGGTAAAGGTTGCAAATTAATAAATAAAATCATAAATATATAAATCTTAGGAGGATTTAATCATGGGAAAAATAATTGGTATTGACTTAGGTACAACAAACTCTTGCGTAGCCGTTATGGAAGGCGGCGAAGCTGTTGTAATCGCAAACGCCGAAGGCGCGCGTACTACCCCATCGGTAGTTGCATTTTCAAAAACAGGCGAAAGAATGGTAGGTCAGGTTGCAAAGCGTCAGGCAATTACCAACCCCGACAGAACCATTAGTTCTATCAAACGTGAAATGGGCACAAACTACACCGTAGAGGTTGACGGCAAAAAGTACACCCCACAAGAAGTTTCTGCAATCATTTTACAAAAACTTAAAGCAGACGCCGAAAGTTATCTCGGCCAACCGGTAACCGAAGCTGTTATCACCGTTCCTGCATACTTTACCGACGCTCAGCGTCAGGCAACAAAAGACGCAGGTAAAATTGCAGGTCTTGAAGTTAAGCGTATCATAAACGAACCAACCGCTGCAGCACTTGCTTACAGCATTGATAAAGAAGATGACCAAAAGGTTATGGTTTATGACCTTGGCGGCGGTACGTTTGACGTATCAATCATCGAAATGGGCGACGGCGTACAAGAAGTACTTGCAACAGCCGGTAACAACAAGCTCGGTGGTGACGACTTCGACAAGCGCGTTATGGACTATATCGTTAGCACATTTAAAGCAGAGCAAGGCATTGACCTTTCAAATGATAAGATGGCTATGCAACGTGTTAAGGAAGCTGCAGAAAAAGCAAAGATTGACCTTTCAGGTATGACAACTGCCGACATCAACCTTCCATTTATCACAGCTGACCAAACAGGTCCTAAACACTTTGAAACAACACTTACACGCGCTAAGTTTAACGAACTTACCGCAGACCTCGTAGAAGCAACAATGGGTCCTGTTCGTCAGGCAATTGCTGACTCAGGTCTTGACAAGAACGAAATTCACAAGGTTCTTATGGTTGGTGGTTCTTCACGTATACCTGCAGTTCAAGAAGCAGTTAAAAACTTTATGGGTAAAGAACCATTCAAGGGCATCAACCCCGACGAATGCGTTGCTCTTGGCGCATCACTTCAAGCCGGTGTATTAGGCGGCGACGTTAAGGGCCTTCTTCTCCTCGACGTTACTCCCCTCTCTCTTGGTATTGAAACAATGGGCGGTGTTTCAACAAAGGTTATTGAACGCAACACCACAATTCCTACCAAAAAGAGTCAAATCTTCTCAACCGCAGCTGACGGTCAAACATCGGTTGAAGTACACGTACTTCAGGGTGAACGCGAATTTGCAAAAGACAATAAAACTCTTGGCGTATTCCACCTCGACGGCATCGCTCCTGCTCCACGCGGTATCCCCCAGATTGAAGTTACATTTGATATAGACGCAAACGGTATCGTTCACGTTTCAGCAAAAGACCTTGGTACAGGTAAAGAAAACGATATCACAATTACTTCAAATACCAATATGTCTAAAGACGATATTGATAAGGCAGTTAAAGAAGCTGAAGCTTATGCCGCTGAAGATAAAAAGCGTCGTGAAGCAGTAGACGTTCGCAACAATGCTGACCAAATGATTTATCAAACCGAAAAGACTGTTACTGAATTTGGCGACAAACTTTCTGAAGACGAAAAGAACAAGATTGAAAACGCAAAAGAAGCTCTTAAAGAAGCTCTTAAAGGCGAAGATATTGATGCAATAAAAGCTCGTCAAGAAGACCTTCAAAAAGAAATTTTTGCTGTAAGCGAAAAGATTTATAAGGAAGCAGCTGCCGCACAGCAAGCAGCTCAAGGCGACAGTGCGCAAGCAGACGCAAATCCACAAGATAACGTTTACGAAGCAGACTTCACTGACGTTGACGACAATAAATAATTAAAAATTGTTATGGTGCGGCCATATGGTCGCACCGTACATAAATTTTAGGAGAATATCTGTGGCAGAAAATAAAAGAGATTATTATGAAGTCTTGGGCGTTGATAAGTCAGCGAGCGAAGATGAACTAAAAAAAGCATATAGAAAACTTGCTAAAAAATATCATCCTGACCTAAATCCCGACGATAAAGTTGCAGAAAAGAATTTTAAAGAGGTAAACGAAGCGTACGAAATTCTTTCAAATCAGGAAAAACGCGCCCGTTACGACCAGTTTGGTCACGCAGGCGTCGACCCTAACTTTGGCGCAGGCGGCGGTTACGGCGGATATGATGCAAGTGGATTTGGCGGCTTCGGCGATTTTGGTGACCTTGGCGATATATTTGGCAGTTTCTTCGGCGGAGGTTTTGGCGGTGGCAACAAGCGCGCTAACTCTAAAGCGCCTCGACGTGGCAACGACGCTTCCGCATCGGTAAACATCAGTTTTGAAGAGGCGGCAAAGGGTTGTAAAAAAAACATAAAATTCACAAAAATCGATAACTGTTCCGACTGTGGCGGTACCGGTTGTGAAAAAGGCACTACATCTAAAACCTGTCCCGTGTGTCACGGTAGTGGTCAGGTAAGTTCCGTTCAACGCACTCCGTTCGGTCAAATAAAAACCCAAACCGTTTGTAATCACTGTCATGGTTCAGGTAAGGTAATTGACAGTCCTTGCCATACATGTGCAGGTAAAGGCAGAATTCGTCATACAGTAGAACAAACCATAGAAATACCTGCAGGTATTGACGACGGTCAGGTTATTTCGGTTCGCGGCGGCGGTGACGCGGGTGTAAACGGCGGACCTTCGGGTAACCTTAGGGTTAGCGTAAACGTACGTCCTCATCCAATATTTCAACGTGACGGATACGACGTTTATTGTGAAATTCCAATCACCTTTGTTCAAGCGGCATTGGGCGATGATATAACCGTACCCACACTTGACGGAAAGGTTAAGTTTACAATTCACGAAGGCACACAGCCGGGAGACGAATTTAAACTTAAAGGCAAAGGCATACAGCGTCTTAATTACTCCGGTCGAGGCGACCAATATGTTAAAATCGTAGTCGAAATACCTCGCGACCTATCAAAATCACAAAAAGAAAAATTAAAAGAATTTGATAGTATAATCGACTCTAAGAACTACAAGAAACAAAAATCATTCTTTGATAAAATTAAAGATTTTTTTGATTAGAGAAAAAACTCCCACAAGCACAGCTTGTGGGAGTTAATTTTATTTTGTAGCGGCCATAGCTTTTATTTGTTCTTCGTAAGCCGCTGTTTTTTCGGTTGTGCCATGTTCACCTGCGGGATGATATGTAGGCACTATTTTTTCTACAAATGACTTTACGTCCTCGGGCTTTTCATAACAAATATGCATAAGTTGTTCAATGTTATCAAACAGTTCATCAGCGTCAAAATCACTTGGATTACAAATGCTTATAAGTTTGTTCGGCGTAGTGCGTAGCCCTTCAGTTTCCATAAGACGCTCTTCATAAAGCTTTTCACCCGGTCTAAGACCCGTGTATTCAACCTTAATGTCAACATCGGGTTTAAAGCCGGAAAGTCTTATAAGATTTCGCGCAAGCGTGTCAATCTTTACAGGCGCGCCCATATCAAGCACAAAAATCTCGCCGCCTGCAGCATAAGTACCTGCTTGCAACACAAGACTAACCGCTTCAGGGATGGTCATAAAGTAACGAATTATATCAGGGTGCGTAACCTTTACAGGACCGCCCTTGTCAATTTGCTTTTTAAACACGGGAACAACCGAACCGTTTGAACCCAAAACGTTACCGAAACGAACAGCAACAAAATCGGTTTTTATTTGCAAACCGCTTGAAACAAATCTGTCTTCAACTTCGCTATCGTCATGCTCATAAAGTGGTCTGAGTTTATAGAATTTATCCTCTTTGATAAGACGGTCAAACGTCTGTACCACCATTTCGCAAAGGCGTTTGCTTGCGCCCATTATGTTGGTGGGGTTAACTGCCTTATCGGTACTGATAAGCACAAAACGTTCACATCCGTTAAGCGCCGCCGCATAAGCCGTTTTGTATGTACCAAGCACATTGTTTTTTATTGCCTCTTGCGGACTGTGTTCCATAAGTGGCACGTGTTTATGCGCCGCCGCGTGATAAACAACCTGAGGTTTATATTGCGCAAAGACGTCAAAAACCTTTCGGCTATCACGCACCGAACCGATAAGAACCTCCAAATCAAGTTCGGGATGATTTTCGCGGAGTTCTTGCTCGATATCGTACGCGTTATTTTCATAAATATCAAAAATTATAAGTTTTCGAGGATTATGGTCGGCAATTTGTCGGCAAAGCTCGCTACCTATAGAACCGCCGCCACCCGTTACAAGAATAGTCTTATCTTTTAAAAAGGCAAAAATTTCACCCATATCAACAACGATTGGGTCGCGCCCCAAAAGGTCCTCGATATCAACCTCTACAAGCGTATTTTTACCAATTTTTTCATCGTGAAGTTCATAAATGTCTGGTAAGATTTTAAGTTGACAATCGGTTTCTTTACAAATATCAAGTATCTCTTTTTTGTCTATGGGTTTTATAGTGGGTATCGTTATATAAATTTTATCGATGTTAAATTTTTCTACTAAATTAGGAATATCATAGCGATTACCCGAAATACACAATCCGTCAATATACTTTCCTATCTTGTGAGGATTATCATCAACCAAACAAACTACGTTATCTTTAGAATTGGTAGCAAGATTTAAATCGTGAAGCACCATTCGACCGGCGGCACCTGCGCCTACCAACATAACACGCGACGATTCTTTAGAACTTGCAACCTTTCTACGAGAGCGCTCAAGCAAAATAAAACGGTAAGAAAATCTAACCAATAAAACAAATATAAATTGCATAAGCGCGCCGAAGAAATAATATGTCATTGGCATACGGTTGAATATGAACGTTATTGCAATAACATGAAATATAAATGTTATAAACGCTGCATAAGCAGCATTAAAAAACTCGCGATACGATGCAAAAGTCCACACGCTGTTATAAAGTTTAAACAACCAAAAGACAACCAAACAAAACACAGTATATATAGGCACAAAACAAAGCCACGAATTAAAATGAATTGGCGCATCCGTTTCTTCAATCAACCCATTCAAAAGTTCGCTTATGTTACAATCATATCTAAACCAAAGCGCAAGGAAATATGAAATATTAACCATAAACGCATCATAGATTATGAGTAATATTTTTGCAACATTACTGCGACTTAAAAAATTTTTTGTCTTTCTCATACTACCCCTCTTGTTGTAAGTGTACACTACTATTTTACAACAAATAATTCCAACTGTCAAGCAGTATAAGAAACCGCGCCTTTTAATATATAGACGCGGTTTCTTTTTTTAGTTAATAGGTATCAAAATCATTTTGTCCTCTATGAGCACGTCATCTGTTATATCGTTAATTTGCCTTACCTCATCCACATTGGCAAAATATTTTCTTGCAATTGTCCAAACATTTTCGCCCTTGTCAGCAAAATATACTGTCATTGCGCAACCGTTTGTTTTGGATAATAGTTTGTTACTATCAACCTTAATTTCCGTTATAAGCGGCATATTGCTACATTTGTAAATAGCCGCGCAAATATTAAGCTCTACGCGTAATTCCATATTGCATTCGCCTGTTAACGTATAACTTACATCCGTTACTGTAATCTCAGGCAAGCATCTAAATTCACCGTCGGTATTCATTGGATGGCAATATTCAAAATTGATTGATTTTTCGCAAAATACGGGAATCGAATTGCTATCTACCGCTATAATAAATACCGCAACCGACCCTGTAACGCTCATATTATTTTCACAAAATTTTACCTTGTCGGTATGTACTTCACACCACATATCCGAAACCGACGATATTGCGCTGTCGCCAAATTCTATATTTTTTTTGCAACTGAAAGTATGATTTATGTTTTCGCATATTTTATTAAAACACACGTCTTTTTTGCAAATATCGGCTTCGTACTTGCGCGAATACGCGTCTAATATTACCGCCACATCATTATTACAACAACATTCGCTTGTTATAAGCAGTTTGGCGTTAATTAAAAATTGTCTGCACTCCCCTGTTGCCGATACCCTTGGTTTTACTTCAAGGTGCGCAATGCTAACCTTTGAATCGCAATCGCATTCATCGCTAAGACCGTCAATCTCTATCAGTTGACTAAACGGTAACTGACATCTAACCTTTTGCACAGCCGAACTGCCCTCGGGGGCATATAAGATTTTAAGTATCATATCGCCCTTTACTACCGATTTTCCTGCCAAAATTTTACTGTCGGTAACGGTGGCCTCTGCGTCGTATCTTATAATGCAACGAACGTCGGGCTGAGCAGAACCTATTTCAATTTCTTCTTCCAACGTAAGATATTTATCCGCGCATCCCATAGGCACGGTTGCAGGTATACTACCCCTTAAAAGTTCAACATTACAATCATCAAAATCCGAAACAACGTCACACACCTTGCGGCGCGTTAAATTAACATATACGCCAACGGCTCCGTGAATATCAATCTTTCTACCCGTTACGGCGCGACAGTTAATATATTCGCATTTGCTTTTTACGTTAAGCATTACGCCTTCGGTATTTATGCCGCTATCAAAACTTTTAGAAAACGGATATTGGTATTCATAAGAACTTACTTGGTCATCACTACCGCAGTAAATAACGTTAATCGTTACGCAACCCTCAATGGTAATATTGCTTCCGTTTACTCCCTTAGATGCGATACGCGGTACTGCGCGACATTTTAAAATTTTGGATATATCACAATAGTAATCAGGTAGAGTAAAATCAATATCTATTG
>JAFYQN010000184.1 GCA_017559885.1 Clostridia bacterium | reverse complement strand
TTACCAACGAAGGGGTCAGTAGCAATCTTAAATGCTAAAGCAGAGAAAGGCTCATCATCGGAAGAACGTCTAACTTCTTCTTCGTCTGTGTCGGGGTTTACACCCTTAATGCCTTCAATGTCGGTAGGAGCCGGCATATAGTCAACTACAGCATCTAGTAATAACTGAACGCCCTTGTTACGATAAGAAGTACCGCAGCAAACAGGAACCATATCGTTAGCAATAGTTGCCTTACGGATGATTTTCTTCATCTGTTCTACTGTAGGTTCTTCGCCTTCAAAGTATTTTTCCATAAGCTCTTCGTCCATTTCAACAATAGACTCAATAAGAGCAGTACGATACTTTTCAGCGATTTCCTTCATATCTTCAGGAATTTCTTCACGACGAACGTCTTTACCGAGGTCGTCGTAGTAAACTTCAGCATTATTGTTTACAAGGTCAATAATACCTTTAAATGTGTCTTCACTACCGATAGGAAGCTGAATCGGAACTGCGTTGCAGTTGAAACGTTCTTTAACCATATCGAGTACGTGATAGAAGTCAGCACCCATAATGTCCATCTTGTTAACGTAGATCATACGGGGAACTTTATATTCATTTGCCTGATGCCAAACGGTTTCAGACTGTGGTTCAACACCGCCCTTAGCGCAAAGTACGGTTACAGAACCGTCAAGTACGCGGAGTGAACGCTGAACTTCAACAGTAAAGTCAACGTGTCCGGGAGTGTCGATGATATTGATACGATGGTCATTCCAGAAACATGTGGTAGCAGCAGAAGTAATGGTAATACCACGCTCCTGCTCCTGAGCCATCCAGTCCATGGTAGCGCCGCCATCATGAGTTTCACCCATCTTACGGTTTACACCGGTGTAGAAAAGGATACGCTCGGTGGTGGTTGTTTTACCGGCGTCGATATGAGCCATGATACCAATATTTCTTGTCATTTCAAGAGATACTTTTCTTGGCATGTTTAACCTCCATCCGCGTGTATCACGCGGTCTTTAACAAATTACCATCTGTAATGAGCAAAAGCCTTGTTTGCTTCTGCTGTTCTGTGCATTTCTTCACGTCTTTTAACTGCATTACCTAAGCCGTTAGTAGCATCGATAATTTCGTTTGCAAGACGTTCTTTCATTGTGCGCTCTGAACGCTGACGGCTGAACATTGTAAGCCAACGTAGCGCGAGAGTCTGCTTTCTTTCAGGACGAACCTCAAATGGTACCTGATATGTGGCACCACCCTTACGAACTGCCTTACATTCGAGCTGTGGCATAATGTTTTCCATAGCTGCGTCGAACACTTCGAGTGGATCCTTACCTGTTTTTTCACTAATGATGTCAAAAGCGCCGTAAACTATCTTTTGAGCTACACCCTTCTTACCGTCAAGCATAATGTTGTTGATAAGGCGAGTAACCTTCTTTGAATTGTAGATAGGATCTGGCAATACATCACGTTTTGCAATAAAGCCTCTTCTTGGCATTGTACTTCCCTCCTTCATAGGAATGATATCATAGGTACTCGAGTTGACAAATTCCCGTTAACACCAAACAAGACTTAATATATTATATAAAGTCTGCCGGTTTTCAGCAGAGATTGTCTATTCTCTAAAAAAATTATTTCGCACCTGCTTTAGGACGCTTTGCGCCATACTTGGAACGACTTTGCATTCTGTTAGCTACACCCTGTGTATCAAGTGTACCTCTGATGATGTGGTAACGCACACCAGGAAGGTCCTTAACACGTCCGCCACGGATAAGAACTACAGAGTGTTCTTGCAAGTTGTGACCGATGCCGGGGATGTATGCTGAAACTTCGATGCCGTTTGAAAGACGTACTCTGGCGATCTTACGAAGAGCAGAGTTTGGCTTCTTAGGTGTAGAAGTCTTAACAGCAGTGCATACGCCGCGTTTCTGCGGTGAATCGTTGTCGGTAAGGTTGCGCTTCATAGAGTTGTAACCCTTTAAGAGTGCAGGGGCCTTAGCTTTCTTTTCAACGGTTTCACGACCGCTACGAACTAATTGGTTAAAGGTAGGCACTATTCACTATCTCCTTTCTTTAAAAAATAGACACGACGAAACTACGCACAGTTTCGCACGCTATCATATAATAACACCAACACCCCTATTTGTCAACAGTTTTTTTACGACAAATAAGGGTGTTTTTTTATTTTGATTTTTTATGTCTTTTTACGTTTTCAATCGTAAAGGTTATCGCCCATATAATACAAGCGCCTGCCGCTATCGCAAGCGAATATTGAAGGGTTCTGTTTGCAAAGTATTTTGCCTGTTCCCAGTTACTGACTACCGCGTTACTGCAAGCGTAATACAACGTGCTTCCGGGTATAAGCGGTATAACCGAGGTTATAAAGAATAAGGTTGACGGAGCTTTTTGAACACGCGCCATAACTTCACTATAAAGAGCGCTGGCAGCCGACGCTAAAAGCCCTGCAAAGAATATAGAGCCCCACCAATGCATTCCAAGAAGATATAGTCCCCAATTAAGGAATCCGCCAAACGCCGCACTGACAAGATAACGCTTTCTGAGACCAAACAACAATGAAAAGCCGAGCGAACCCAACATACCTGTTATAAGTTGGACTATGATTTGAGTAGTGGTCATATCGTTCATATTGCAATTCCCCCCACCAAAAAAATCGCAAGCATAAATCCAATGGCAAGACCTGCCGCCCAAAGCAAACTTTCAATAAGGCGCATTATGCCCGATATGGTATCGCCCACCAAAACGTCTCGTACGGAATTGGTAAATGCAATACCGGGGATTAGCAACATTATAACACCGACCATAATCATATCGGCATTTATAAAGGGTATAAACTTTGCGCTAAGTGAAATTAAAACGCCCACCACAAAAGAACATACCAAATTAAATATTATATTGTTTGGAAATATCTTTGATAGTTTACGTTGGAAGAAACATATCAACAACGCAACCAAAGCGGCAAAAATGCCGTCATAGATATTGCCGCCAAAAAAGACTGCAAACGCGCCTGCGGCTAATGACGAACCAAAACAGAATTTAAACAAATTCATCGGTTCCTTGCAATTTTTAATTTCTACTTCAAGTTGCTCAATTTCAAGCGGTTCTTCGCAACATTTACGGCTTAAAGCGTTAAGACGTTCAAGTCGCCACAATCGGTTACCGCCCGCGCTTGCAATACGACGAGTTTCGGTAACGAGGTTACCGTCGGCAAATTTCATAGTAACTATAATACTTGCGGTAATTACCATTACGCTTGTTTCAACCGCGCCGTACGCCTTGCCCATAAGCGATATTGTGTTTTCCACACGACGAACCTCGCCGCCCGAACAATACATCATTTCGCCCATATCAAGCAGTAGATGAAGCAATTTATATTCATCGCCTTTTGTAAGTGTCATAATTTCACCATCCTTACGCTCAAATAATCTAACATATATTTATACAATTTTCAAGTAAAAAATAAAGCGCCCGAATTTATCGAACGCTTTTGGGGTCTTATTAATACATACCGCCACCAGCGGCTGCGGCTGCAGCAGCTGCTGCGTTTGCTGCGGCTACGTCTTCGGGTTTGTCGGCAACAAGACTTTCGGTTGTAAGCACCATTGCGGCAACTGAAGCCGCATTTTCAAGCGCAGAACGTGTAACCTTTGTAGGATCTACGATACCTGCGTCTATCATATCGGTGTAGGTTTCGTTATATGCGTCAAAGCCGTAATTAACCTTGCCGCTATTTAAAATCTTGTCAATAATAACCGAACCTTCAATACCTGCGTTATAAGCAATCTGACGGATTGGTGCTTCCAAAGACTTGAGAACTATGTTAACACCTGTCTTTTCGTCACCCTCGGTTTTGCTTGCAAGTTCTGCTACTGCAGGCATAGCGTTAAGAAGCGCTACGCCGCCGCCTGCTACGATGCCCTCTTCAACTGCGGCTTTTGTAGCGGCAAGAGCATCTTCTATGCGAAGCTTTTTATCTTTCATTTCAATCTCGGTAGCTGCGCCAACCTTGATAACAGCAACACCGCCTGCAAGTTTTGCAAGACGCTCTGTTAGTTTTTCACGGTCAAACTCGCTTGTGGTAATAGCGATTTCATTTCTAATTTGAGCTACGCGGTCTTTGATTGCATTTTTGTCGCCTGCGCCATCAACAATAACGGTATTTTCCTTTGTAACCTTCACCTGACGAGCGCGACCAAGTTGCATTACGCTTGCATCTTTAAGTTCAAGACCCAACTCTTCGGTAATAACTTCGCCACCTGTAAGGATAGCAATATCACGAAGCATTTCTTTACGACGGTCACCAAAACCGGGTGCTTTTACTGCAACGCAGGTAAATGTACCGCGCAATTTGTTAACGATAAGTGTTGAGAGAGCTTCGCCCTCGATATCCTCGGCAACGATAACCAACTTTTTACCCGACTGAACAATTTGCTCAAGAAGTGGCAAAATCTCTTGAATGTTTGCAATCTTTTTATCGGTGATAAGAATAAACGCGTCATCGATAACGGCTTCCATCTTATCGGTATCGGTTACCATATAAGGTGTAATGTAACCACGGTCAAACTGCATACCCTCAACAACTTCCGAATAGGTTTCGGCGGTCTTTGACTCTTCAACAGTGATAACACCATCGGCAGAAACCTTTTCCATTGCTTCGGCAATAAGCGAACCGATTTGCGCATCGCCCGATGATACAGTAGCAACTCGAGCAATATCGTCGGTACCTGAAACCTTTTTAGAGTTTTCTATAATAGAAGCGATAGCGGTATCAACTGCATTTTTAATACCCTTTTTAACTACCATTGGGTTTGCGCCTGCTGCAACGTTTTTCATGCCTTCGTTAATGAGTGCCTGTGCGAGTACGGTTGCGGTAGTTGTACCATCACCTGCGGCATCGTTTGTTTTAACAGATACCTCTTTTACAAGCTGTGCGCCCATATTTTCAAAAGCATCTTCAAGTTCAATTTCTTTAGCAATGGTTACACCGTCGTTTGTGATAAGGGGTGAACCGTATTTTTTATCGAGAACAACGTTTCTACCCTTAGGACCAAGTGTTACCTTAACAGCGTTAGCAAGTTTATCAACACCTGTTTGAAGTGACTTGCGCGCTTCTTCACCAAAAATAATATTTTTTGCCATAGTAAAAGACCTCCATTATTCAACTATTGCAAGAATATCCGAAAGATGTAAAACTGTATATTCTTCATTGTCAATCTTTATATCGGTGCCTGAATATTTAGCGGCAATAACCTTGTCACCCGGTTTTACGGTCATAGTAACTTCTTTGCCGTCTACCATACCGCCGGGACCTACTGCTACGACCTCGGAAATTTGAGGTTTTTCTTTAGAAGCGGATGTAAGCACTATACCGCTTTTGGTTGTTTCTTCTGCTGCTGTTGCTTTTATTACAACATTGTCAGCCAATGGTTTAATTGTCATAATAAAAATCTCCTTTTCACTGCTTTGCAGTCAAATATATTACTAATTATATCCAATAAAATTTAAAAATCAAGTAAGAGTCAAAACATTTAAACTTTTATTAACAGTTTTCTCACTACACCCTTTGGTACGACAAATTTTACCGCATTTTTTTCAAGTTCAAATTTCATAGATTTGGTTTCTATTATCTCACCGTCAAGATTTACGGGGATTGGCTTTTCTGATTTAAACTCCATACTTGTGCAGTTTTTAAGCGTGCAACAATCAAGTTTTTTGTGTTCGCCTTTTTTATAAATGCCTAAAAAACTAAGTATTTTAAGTTTTGATATTTTATCTACCAAAGTAAAATCAAGTTTGTTGTCATACGGCACTGCCTCGGGCGCGCCCTTATAACCGCCGCCATAGTACGGAGCATTTGCAATAACTGCAAATAAACATGTCTTACACTCTGGCGTTTCACCGTCAACCGATATATCGGCAGTAATTCCAAGTTTGCCTAAAAAGGTTTTTACAATAGCAAGATTATACGCAAGCGGTCCAGAAACCGCCGGCCACTTTTTAAAGATAGACATATCGCGCGCAACCACGGCATCCATACCAACCGAGCAACCGTTAAGGCAATAGTTATCTCCCGCTTTAATTAAATCCATGGATATAACTTCGCCATCAATTTGCTCGTCGATGTTAAGAAAACTGTCGCGACTTTCAAAAAACTTTAAAAAGTCGTTTGCCGAACCGCAAGGAATAACGCCAAGTTCTACATTGCTATGCCCTGCTATACCGTTAAGCACCTCGAACACAGTACCCTCGCCACCGCAGGCAAACATACGAATTATGTCGCCCGTTTCGGCCTCGCGTTTTGCTGCTTGTTTTGCGTCGCCTATAGCGGTCGTAATATGTATTTTAAAGTCCTCTGCTTTATCGGCAAAATAATTCTTGATAGAGTCAATTATATTTTTTTGCGCTATGCCTTTACCTGCTATTGGATTGATATAAAAAACATATCTCATTATTTATATTCCTTTGTTTTTAAAATACATAAAGAGTTGACACTTTATCATACCGTTATAAAGTTTGCGACGTTTATCGGCGGTAGCGCCAAAATGTTTTTCAAACTCGTCATGCGGACTTATTACAAAGTACTTTTTACCGGGGATACGGTCAAAGCGTTCACCCATTATCTTATAAAGTTTCTCCGCTTCTGCTACGTCAAGCAAACGCTCGCCATACGGTGGGTTTGTAATAACAAGCAATCTCTCGTCGGGAGTCTTGAAATCTCTGATATCCCCTACTGCCGCTTTAACGTATTTTTCAACGCCTGCTTTTTTAGCGTTAGCAAGTGTTAGTTCTACACTGTTTGGGTCGATATCAAAACCCTGCGCTCTAAAATCAATGTTTTTAATTATAAGGTCTTGCGCGCGCATACGTTCTTGTTGCCAAGCGGTTTTAGGAATACTGGCAAATCTCTCTGCCGCAAAAAATCTACGAAGACCGGGCGCCGTTTTCGTGGCCATAAGCGCCGACTCTATAAGCAATGTGCCGCTACCACAAAATGGATCGTAAAGCTGGGTATCGGGGAAAATACGCGCCAAATCGCACATAGCAGCTCCCAAGGTTTCTTTTAGCGGAGCATCGTTAGAGTTGCGACGGTAACCACGCTTATGAAGTCCCTCGCCCGAAGTATCGATAGCAACCGTTACGTTATCTTTAATAATTGTAAAACGAATTTTAATTTCAGCGCCTGTTTCATTAAACCACTTAATACCGTATTGGGACGAAAGTCGTTCAACGATTGCCTTTTTTATAATTGACTGGCAGTCAGGTATGCTAAAAAGAGCAGAGTTAATACTTGAACCTGCCGCTACTGGAAAAGCGTCGTCTTTGCCTATAAAACGTTCCCAAGGGAGTGCTTTAACCTTATCAAAAAGTTCGGTAAACGTGGTAGCGTGGAACTGACCCATATTAATAAGTATACGCTCGGCAAAACGCGAGTTAATATTCGCGCGAGCAAGCATATTAAAATCGCCTTCTAAAAGCACTCTGCCGTTTTCGACCTCAACCGATTCAAAACCCATACGTCTAAATTCATCGGCGGCAATACTTTCAACTCCAAAAAGACAAGGAGCAATTAATTTTATATTTTCCATCTTTATATTTCCTTTGTTATATGTCTGGTTACGTGACACCCTATATTTACTGCAACAGGAAGTCCTGCAATATGTGTTGGAGCAGTTTCAATATTAACGGCAAACGCGGTAGTAATACCGCCAAAGCCCTGTGGACCTATATCCAACTCATTTATTTTGTCAAGCAATTCTTTTTCAAGTTCGGCATAAAAAGGATTGCTGTGTCTTATTTCGGTGCTACGGCAAAGCGCCTTTTTTGCAAGATATGCGCACTGCTCAAAATCACCGCCTATGCCAACGCCTATAACCATTGGCGGACAAGGGTTATTTGATGCCGCTTTAACAATATCGATTACCGCATCAACCACACCCTGTCTTCCGTGAGAGGGGGTAAGCATTTTTATACCGCTCATATTTTCACTGCCAAAGCCCTTTGGCGCTACGGTGATTTTTACGCTTTCGCCTGCAACAATGTTTGTATGTATTACTGCCGGTGTATTATCATTTGTATTGATACGATTTAGTGGGTCGGCAACCACAGATTTGCGAAGCAAACCCTTTTCATAACCGCGGCGTACACCTTCATTTATTGCATCGTATAAATTACCGCCTGTAATATGAACATCCTGCCCTATTTCAAGAAAAATTACCGCCATACCCGTATCCTGACAAATGGGTATATTATACTCTTTTGCGGCTTCAAGATTTTTTTGCAAATCATAAAGCACGCTACGCGATAACGCGTTTGTTTCATTTTGGGCGCATTTGTTAAGACAGTTTTCTATATCGCAGGGCAATTCTTTATTCGCCTTGATACACAATTCTTCAATAACGTCGGTTATTACGTTTACGTTTATTTCTCTCATAAAATCACTTCTAAAAAACAAAGGGCAGTTTCCTGTAAAAAGAAGGAAGCAGCCCTAATTTATTTATCTTACACCGTTGCCGCGCTTTGTGCGGTTTGCATCGGGATTTTTGCGTTTTAAGTCCGAAAACTTTTCATCACTTGATTGTTTAAAGCGATTCATCATTTCTTCAAAACTTGCGGGCTCACTCTTTTTGGGAGTCCATGTATATGTAGAATCAATCGTCTGCTTTGGCGGCGCGTTTCTTTTTTCGCGACGTGGCGCGTCATCCTTTTTTTCGGGTGGCAATGCGCGCTTTATACTAAGCGAGATTTTGCCATCGTCACCAATGTTTAAAATCTTCATTTTAACAACGTCATCAACCTTGACGTGTTCTTTAATATCACTCACGTAGTTTCTTGCAACCTCCGATATATGTACCATACCGGATTTGCCGTCGCCGATATCAGCAAAAACACCAAAAGATGTAATTGTTGTAATTTTGCCTTCTACAATGTCTCCAACCTTAAACTGCATTATTTATAAAGTCCCCCTAATTATTGCCTGATGTGTCAATATATATTTCTTCATCCGAATAAACATAACCAAGTCTTTCTCGCGCCGCTTTTTCAATAATTTCGGCATGAGAACCGCTATCTAACAACTTCTTTAACTCTTCGTTAGTAAGTTTTAAAGACTCATACTCTTTAACGTAGTTTTCATACTCTGCATTAAGCTTGGCAAGTTCGTTTCCAAGTCCTATAAGAGTTGCTACCATATATATGGAAACGCCAAGAACAATGAGTCGCACTATGATACTTTTTTTACGCTTTGGTCTTTGTTTCATCAAAAGCATTCTCCATAACTGCAATATTTCTATTAGTATACAACAGTTTGACTATGTTTTTCAAGAGTTTTTTTATACTTTTAAAAAATTTAAATACATATTTCTTTTGACTTAAAATTAAAGTTTCGGTTTTGGCATAAAATACATATATAATTTGACCCATTTTGCGAACAACTACCGCTGTTTTTACGGCAATAAACCTTAAAATAGGAAAAAGCAATCGAGAAACACTTATACGACAAAGCGCAAACCCTATTGCTTCACCCACCAAAACGTATCCCCTGATTTCGCCGTTTGTTCGCGCTATTAAAAATACGAACGTAACAAACGCGTAAATTATCCAAAGCAATATATCGGTAAACAATACCGCCCAAAACGTATTAAGCGCCACCTTGCGAACTGCCCTGACAATATCGTACGACACACAAAAAATTCCGCCTGTCGCCATCGACAATGCAAAGGTTAACGCCTGATTGCCAACATCTATTTCCCACATAACTTATCTAAAAATACGTGATAAAAATCCGCCTGTCGTTTTTGCGTCGGACATATATACTATAGCGTGAATTTTTCCCGTTGCCGTAAGGTCGCCCGTTTGGGTATTGTAACTTTCAATATGCAATCCCTCGCCCTTGACCGTCATTTTCCCTAATTCGGTATCAAGCAAAACGGTTTCGTCATCAAAAGAAATTACGTCTTTTACTCCCGATATATTTAATTTCTTTCTACTTTCTATTATAACGTTTTGAACCACAGTTAAATTTTCTTGCAAAATAAAACACCTCATTAAAATATATTTATGAGGTGTTTTGCTTATTCAATTATTTTGTAAAGAGTTGCAGCGTCATCCTTGCGGACTGTTTCGGCAACGTCAGTCACCTGCACCTTTACGTTTTTTGCGCCAAAAGATATTTCGATAATATCGTTTACCTTTACGTCAAGAGAAGCTCGCGCTACCTTGCCGTTAACCATAACGCGTCCCGCGTCACACGCTTCGTTTGCTACCGTGCGGCGTTTTATAATTCTTGATACCTTTAAGTATTTGTCTAATCTCATATTTATTCCTTTTTTCAAAAAATTATGAGCCGCCAAACAGGCGGCTCATCTTTTACTAATTTCAAATTAGTTGATAGCGTCTTTAAGAGCTTTACCAGCTTTGAAAGCGGGTGCCTTTGAAGCAGCGATCTTAATCTTCTTACCTGTTGCAGGGTTAACGCCTTCGCGAGCTGCACGTTCTTTAACTGCGAATGTACCGAAGCCAACGAGAGCAACCTTGTCGCCTGCCTTAAGAGTATCGGTAATAGCGTCAAATACTGCTGCTACTGCCTTTGCTGCATCTTTGTTAGAAAGACCTGCTTTCTCTGCAACTGCTGCTACTAATTCTGTTTTGTTCATAACTGAACCCTCCTGAATATTTTTGGTTTTCTTTAAAGTGTTTTTTAAACAATTCAAATATCCTTAATAATTATAACTTATCTTTCAAAAAAATCAACCAATTTTAATAGATTTATGAATAACTGTTAAATTTTAGAAATTGTTTTTGTGCATTTTCACCATATTTATCTAATCAATTTTAACTTTGTCATTATTTTTAATATTTTTTCACCCTTGGGCAACGTAACAACATCGTCGGGTTCAAAAGTATTAAGTATTACAAGTACAGCAAAATACACAACTGCTGCTACCGCAATCGCCGCTACTGTGCCAATCTTGCCTGCGCCGTCCAACAAATACTGAACTCCTAACGCAGAAGCGCCACACATAACCGCCGCTATAAGCGGTTTTATGATGGTTTTATAGATATTGGGAACTACACCGGTATACTTTATAAGCGATGATAAATTAGCTATGAATATAAATAGATAACATACCAACGTACCCATAGCCGCGCCGCGAATATTGAACCATAAAACATTCACAAAAATCAAGTTTGCTACTACTTTAAGACCTGCGCCGATAGCTATGTTTCGTAAAGATATTTTTTCTTTTCCTATGGCTTGTAACATACTTGTCATAGGAATAGAAAGACCTGCAAAAACAGCGGCTACACCATAAATACTAAGCATAACGCCGCCTATTTGCTCTGCGGCAACGGTACCAAAAACAAGTGACATTATAGGCGTACCAAGAAATAAGTATCCCATTCCTGCCGGCATAGCAATTATCGCGGTAAGTTTAATTATTGACTCAATATTGCTTTTTACTAATTTTTTATTATTTTTCTTCCATGCAGTGACCAACACCGGTAAAGCGCTAACGCCCAAAACCGACGCTATAGTAGGTACCAAATTATACAATGTAAATGCCTGGCCTCGCACACCATAAAGAAATTCAGGTATTTTATCATTTATTAATTCCGGACGATTTTTAGCAATTTCAATAGCATTATATTCAGTAATAGAAGCTTCAAACATCGCTCTAATATCATTTGCACTGCTATCTACAATATTGTTTAATTGACGCATAACCATAGATACGTCTACCAATGATGCTATATTGTTAGCAAGCGACGCAAGAACAACGGGTATCGCAATCGCAATTAGCGCTTTTGTAGTTGCTTTGGGATCCTCAGCGATAGGTGAGTTTTGCAATTCTTGTTTCGATATACCGTCACCTTTAATTTTATAAAACAAAATTAAAAATAATGCAGACAACATTCCACCGAAAACAATACCTAACATAGCGCCTGCCGCCGCAAATGCAAGGTTATTTGTCCAATGAAGCATAGCACTTGCAAAACCTAAACCGAATATAAGTTTTCCTAATGCTTCTATAACATCCGAAACTGCAGTAGGATACATATTTCGAAGTCCTTCGTAATATCCCCTGTACGCTGACATTATACAACAAAAAAACAACGAAGGCGCTATTGCAAGAATACTATACACATTTTCGGGTTCAGCTTTAGAAAACATCACAAACGGATAAGAAAGTGACAACAATAACAAAAAACCAACCAAACCTGAAATTCTAAATATTTTCTTTGTGATTTTAAATGATTGCCTCACGTCATTATATTTTTTGTTTGTCATATTCTCCGACACCAAGCGAGAGACCGCTATTGGCAATCCTGCCATAGCCAAAGAATATATAGGTGTAAAAAGGTCGTATGCGGCAGAAAAATATCCATTACCCGTAGTAGTTAAAATTCGCGAAAGCGGTATCTTAAATACTGCGCCTATAACTTTAACAAGCATTGTAGAGCAAAGCAGTATTATTGCGCCGTATTCAAAACTTTGCTGTTTTCTTTTCTTTTGTTGCATTATAAATCTACCTCGTTACACAAAACGTCAAGCACTTTTATAAATATTTTAGAAAGTGTCTGACCCTCTAAAGTATTCATATCGTTATAAGTTACATACGCATCATCGCCCGCGTCATCCGACACGCGACGCAAACTCAAATATGGTATGCCTGCCATATCGCAAACACTTGCTATTGCGGCGGTTTCCATATCGCAGGTAGTAGCGTCAAACGTATCGCGTAAAAAGTCGCGGTCAGAAGCATTGCATATAAATCTATCGCCGCAAACGGCTGTGCCGTGCGTACACTCACCAATTGCCTTTTGCGCTGCTGCCAAAAGTTTTTTGTCGGCATCATATATATACTTTTGCGACGGTTTTTCACAGGGTTTATAACCAATACCCGTAAGGTCAAAATCGTGCTCTAAAAACTTATCGGGCAAAACTACCTCTCCACGTTTTACACGACTTATACCGCCTGACAGTCCGTAGTTTAAGATATATGTACAACCTATATCTGCAAGTCGCGTAGCGGCAGTGGCGGCATTTACCTTACCTATACCGCAGTTAATACAAATAACTGTTGCATTACCCATATCAAAACTTATTGCGTTACGACTAAAATACTCGTATCTTTGCGGCGCAAAACCATCTACCGCCTCAACAAAAGGCGCATATTCATCGCAATCGGCAACCACAATACCTATTTTAAAATCTTTCATCTTTAAAAACCCGCTTTGTACGATTTTACTTACTTTTTTCTTCAAGTTCTTTCTCTAATTTTGCAATTTCTATCTTCTTTTGATCAATATCATCAATAAGCGCTTTCTCTTCAGCGGGTATTTCGCCCTGACTCATTAATATATTGTAATAGATTTCGCCCAATTTCATATAATCTTTTTCGCATTTTGTTTTAAGCACGATTATATCTACTTGGGTTTTTTCTTCGCCGATTATCTCTTCGGTCTTTTTGCAAGCTGCGTCTACAGCTTCTTTTGTTTTGTTGATTGCATTGTCTAAAAATCCCATTTTAAATACCTCTTTTTTATTATAATTTTAAGTCCCCGATAAATTCACGTATAAGTGAATTTTGAGGTACTATTTCACTGTTGATTTTTTCAAAACGCTCAAGCGCGTTTGCGGTATCTATAAAATACTCGTAACAAGGAGCGTTTTTATTGACCGTGTTTCTCATCTTACAAAATCGTTCGCGATAAACGCCTAATTCGTATGGATGAAAGGTTACAAGATGAATGTCTGCCGTATCTTTAAAGCAATATAAATACTTACGTTCGCCATCTATAACGTTATTCCATAAATGCAACGTTTCGGTAGCTGAAGCGCCTCTAAATTGTTCATCGCGAAGCGCACGGCGTATAAGTCGTATCTGGCGGCTTGACAACATTTGAACGCCGTTTTCATCATCAACCGAACGGTTTACGCTTATATAGATTTTTAAAATGTTTTTTCTTGGCACCAAATCAGCAATAAGCGGATTCATCGCGTGCAGTCCTTCAACTATCACAATGCCCCGATTGCCGATATCAAGTGTTTTAGCCGAATTTATTCTTGATTTAATTTTAAAGTCATATATTGGCAAGTCTGCCTTGCCTTCATTTATTATTTGTGTAAAACAGTCTTTTATAAGCGCAATATCAAGTGCGTTTACCGACTCAATATCGCGACTGCCGTCGGGCAGTAGAGGAAGTCTATCGTCAGGAAGATAAAAATCATCAAGCGATACTACCGCAACCTTTTCGTTAAGTTGTTCCAACTTATCTTGCAAAATGTGAGCAGTAGTGGTTTTTCCCGAACCTGAAGGTCCTGCTATTGCCACAATTTTGATATCATCGTCCTTTTCAATACGAACGGCGATATCGGTTATGTTTTTGATATATTCGTCATTACAAGTTTTGATAAATTCCTCAGGGCAATTTTTTGCCATTTTGTTAATCTCAAATAAAGTATTTACCATAAAACTCACCTATTTCTGCTTTGCGTGATATAAGTTCCTCAAAACCGCTTATATATTCATACGGATATTTATAGTTAAATATTCTTTTTATATTTTTTTGAGTGTTGTCCTTAAGTTTTGTCACAGCCGACGCGCCGCACGCGAGTATGGTGTGTGTTTCATCCATTATATAAACGTTATATAAGCCCTCATAACCTTGTTTTGCGTAACCAACGTTTTCAAGATTACCTACCGTTTTGCTTTGCCTATACATATAGTATGGCAATATTCCGTTTTGTGTCAATATATCACGGCCAAATTCAACCATCTTTGACGCCTGTGCGCCTAAATGTATTTCGTTGTGTTGACCGTTTGTGTTGAGTGTAGACGCGCGTTTCATTGAAAGAGAATGAATGGTAACGCTTTCGGGGTCGAGTTTTAAAATTTCATAAACCGTATCTTTAAAACTGTCAAACGTATCGGTAGGAAGCACTGCAATTAAATCCATATTTATATTGTCAAAACCGATTTTTCGCGCTAAGTTAAATGCCGCTACGGTATCGCTTGCGGTATGTTTTCTTCCAATGGTTTCAAGCACGCTATCATTCATTGTTTGGGGGTTAATGCTAATTCTTGTAACCCCGTTTCGCTTAATTGCCATAAGTTTGTTTTCGTCTATTGTGTCGGGTCTGCCCGCTTCAACGGTAAATTCCCTTACTGTAGACATATCAAAACAACGGTTAACTGTGCCAAGAACCAAATCAAGCTGTTCGGAGTTAAGTGTTGTAGGAGTGCCGCCACCCATATATACCGTTTCGAGTCGAAGTCCAAGTTTTTGGGCAATATTAGCCGTGATTTCAAGTTCACGACATAAAAGTTCCACGTACTGTGGAATTATATCCTGCGCTTTTTCAATTGAATGCGACACAAAAGAACAATAAGAACATCTCGTTGGGCAAAAAGGCACCGAAAGATAAAGACTAAAAGATTTTTCGCCCGACAAGGCAATAATACCTTCCTCGCCCTTGACCGCCTTTTTACACAAGTCAAGTTTTTGTTGCGTCACCAAAAACTTGTTTTTAAAAAACTCTTCGGCATACTGCTCGCCGTAATCATTACAGTATCTTAAAAATAGTTTTGCAGGTCGTACACCTGTAAGTATGCCCCAATCGGGACGGTAGTTTGTAATTTTTTCAAAACAGTAAAAAAGTTGACGACCAAGTTCATGCTGGGTTTCTTTTCTTGTGTCGGATATGTTTTTATCGACAACGGAACAAAACTGTGCTTGTTCGTTTTGCAAAATGAGTTTTACGCGCGTAACAATATCTTCACCTTGCTCAAAAACCTCACAAACGGCATATTTTTGGTCGATTTCTACTGTATGTAAAACTTCAATCTTTTCAAAAGGAAGAAACAACCGTATTAACTTTTCCATTTCATAGTCAAAGTTGTGACCAATGTTACAAAGTTTCATCTTTGGTGTTTTTCCTTTCTAAAATGTTGATAAAAATTTATCTTATATATGGATTGTGTTTTCTTTCATGACCTATTGTGGTCATTTCACCGTGTCCTGAATAAACTTTAACGTTATCATCAAACACCCACATCATTCTATCAAGTGAATCGCGCATATCCGAAGCGTTACCGCCCGGAAGGTCAATTCTACCTACAGTTTCATAAAACAGCATATCGCCGCTAAAAAGACAGTCGTTCATAAGATAACACATACCACCCACAGTATGACCGGGGGTTTCAAACGCTTTAACCTTTATATCGCCTACGGTAAACTCTTCTTCGTCCTCTATAATGTAATCGGCATTAAACGGAGGTATTGCAGGAGTTATTCTGCCTGAAAGGTTAAAATTACAGTCAGACAATGCAAATTCCTCGTTTTTGCCTATCGCTATTTTAACGCCCGTTTCTTTGCGCAGTTGTAACGCGCCGCCTATATGGTCATAGTGGGCGTGAGTTATAAGAATAAGACGGGTTTTATCTGCGTTTTCTTGCAAAAATGCCTTTATACCTGCCGTATATTTACCGGGGTCTATGACTATTGCCGCTTTATCGGTAAGCACACCGTAACAATTACTGTATGTGGCAAGATGCCCTGTAAGTAAGAATTCTATTTTCATATTTATCCCTTTTTGTTCCAAATATCCGTATCTAAAATTATAGTTACGGGTCCGTCATTAATAAGTGACACCTGCATATCGGCGCCGAATTCGCCCGTTTCAACGCTTTTAATGCCGTTTGCTTTTAATGCGTCGCAGTACATATTGTAATACTTGTTGGCGGTAACGGGTTCCATAGCGTTTATAAAAGACGGACGGTTGCCCTTTTTGGTATCTGCCGCTAAAGTAAATTGAGATATGCACAAAATCTCGCCGTCTATATCAAGTATCGACTTGTTCATTTTGCCGTCCTCATCCTCAAAAATACGAAGATTGGCAGTTTTACGCGCAAGCAACTCAATATCACTTTCACTGTCGCCATCTACCGCGCAAAAAAGAATCATATAACCTACGTCGCATTTTCCTGCGATAACACCGTCAATTTCAACCGACGCGTTTTTTACCCTTTGTATAACCGCGCGCATATTATTGCACCACTCTTTCTACGCTAAACACGCCTGAAATTTTCTCCATACGGGCAATTATGCTACGCAAATGCTCAACGCTTTCGGCGCTGATGTTAATATGAATAACACTGTTTCCGCTTTTAAGTTGGCGAGCATTTATTTGGTGTACGGCAATGCGCATATTGTATGCCGTATTCATTACGTCACCAACAAGACCCTCACGATCAATGGCAGAAATTTGAAGTGTTGAGGTAAAACTTTCGCTACGCACGTTGTCCCAATGCGCGTGAACCCAACGGTCAGGTTCGGCGCAATTATGAATATCGCGAGGCACATTGTTACAGTCACACTTGTGAATAGATACACCGTGACCGCGTGTTATAAAACCGATAATATCGTCGCCAGGTAGCGGCGCGCAACATTTTGAAAGTTTTACAAGACAGTTGTCGATTCCCTCTACTATAACGCCCTCTGACGAAGCGTGTTTTTTAGGCGCAAGGGGTTTAATCTCGGCCTGCTTTGCCGCGCTTGTACGTTTAGAATAATCCTCACGTATACGGGGGAGTATTTTTGATATAAGCACACCACCGTAACCGATTGCCGCGTAAAATTCTTCCGCTTCGACAAAGTGCATACGACGCGCCAAGTCGGCAATATACTCTTCATATTCTTTTTCGCTATAGTTGATGTTATTTCGGCGAAGTTCGCGTTCAAGGTCTTCTCTACCCTGCTCGATATTTTCAGCGCGTTTTTCGCGCTTGAACCAAGAACGAATTTTCGCCTTGGCAGAGTTGGTAACGGCAATATTCATCCAATCTCGGCTTGGTCCGCGATCTGCCTGATTGGTGGTAAGGATTTCGATTACCTCGCCCGTTTTAATTTCGTGGTTAATGGGCACAATCTTACCGTTTGCCTTGGCGCCTATCATCTTTATACCTACTGCCGAGTGAATAGCAAAAGCAAAGTCAACCACAGTAGAGCCCACGGGTAGATTTATAACGTCACCGCGTGGAGTTACGGCAAAAACGTCTTCTTGACTAAGGTCAACCTTAATAGTACGCACAATTTCTGACGCGTCGCCCGAAACGTCGGATGTTTCAAGCACTTGACGTATCCAAGCAAGTCGGTCTTCCATATACTTGTCGGTACCCGTTACGCCCTCTTTATACTTCCAGTGCGCCGCGATACCGAATTCTGCCGTATGGTGCATTTCGAAGGTACGAATTTGTATTTCAAACGGAATACCCTCACGACTGATAACGGTTGTGTGAAGTGACTGATACATATTGGGTTTTGGGGTTGAAATATAGTCTTTAAATCTATTTGGAATAGGTCTAAACATATCGTGCATAATACCCAAAATATTATAACAGTCGGCAACGTTATCGGTAATTACACGGATAGCGTAAACGTCGTATATTTCGTCAAAGTCACGATTTTGAACGTACATTTTACGGTATATGCCGTGAATTGATTTTACACGTCCCTGAAAAGACATTTTTACATTGGGAAGTTCTTGTTTTAGGCGTGTTTCAATACGCTTTTCGATATCTTCAAGTATTTGAACTCGCTGATTTTTTCTAACCTTTAAAAGTTCTTCAATCTCATTATACGCAATGGGGTCAAGGTGCTTAATAGCCAAATCTTCAAGTTCTTCTTTTACAGGTCTAATACCCAAACGGTGAGCAATAGGCGCGTAAACTTCGAGCGTTTCAAGCGCTTTATCGCGCTGTTTTTGTTCGGGCATAGCGCCAAGAGTACGCATATTGTGTAAACGGTCGGCAAGTTTAATGATTATAACGCGGATATCTTTACCCATTGCTATAAGCATTTTACGAAGACTTTCTGCCTGCTCTTGTTCTTTAGATGAAATGTTAAGTCGACCAATTTTGGTAACACCGTCTACAAGAAGCGCAACGTCAGCGCCAAAAAGACGCTTGATTTCGTCGATTTCAACATCGGTATCCTCTACCACGTCGTGCAATAGCGCCGCGGCGATTGACTGACTGTCCATACCAAGCGTTACTATTATTTTAGCAACGTTAAACGGGTGAATATAATACTCTTCGTTGGTAAGTCGTTTTTGACCGAGATGATGATCGACACAATAATTAAATGCCTTTTCAATAAGCGCAATATCATAACTACCGCCTTGATTTTTCATGCACTCTAAAAGCGCATTATAGTCGCGGATTGCCGCTTCATTCATCGTTATTCACCCTTTCGTAAATTTTTTTGTATGTAACGGAATTTAAAAGATCGGTTTTTTGTTGTGTGGTTTGACCTACTAAAATTCCGTTGTTAATAGATAATAAATTCAATTCGCAAAGTGTCTTAATTGCGATTTGTGTTTTTGCATAACCAATTCCTGTATCAATATGCGATAGTCTTTCGCTACTTATAGGAGAAGCGGTTATCATTTTATAAATGCTTCCAACTTCGGCTCTATCGGGAAAGATTGCAGAAAAATCAGTAAAGTTACCCGATACAAAATCATCATATTGTTGTTTGCTTTCAAAATATGCATCCTGATTTATGCCGCTAAGTTTTACTGCCTTTATATGAACCGACAAATTATACCTACCCTGATACAAATTAGCATCAAGCGTTACCGCAAGATCAATAGTATCGCCTATAACAAAGCAAAACTGTTCGGGTGTTACACCAAAAAGTAATGCCTGAAAAGCGTTGCCGTTTTTGCGACAAAGAAGTTTTAAATGTCGACCGCCGCCAATCGCTGTTATTTTTTCAAGAGTTACGTCAAATATACCAAAAACAGGTGCAGGATTGCCCTGACCAAAAGGTTCAAGCGATTTTATGGCAAACGCCATATCAACGCTCATTCCTGCAGGATTAAGTCGAAAATCTATATTAAGTTGGGGCGCGGTCGTTGGCAATACTGCCGCATAGTAGTTTATACGGTTTCTAAACTCATTTACGTCGCAGGTCTTTACACTAACGCCTGCCGCCAAATCGTGACCGCCGTATTTTACAAGAATATCGCTACAAGCATTTATAGCGTCATATAAATGAAATCCTGCAAAACTACGACCCGAGCCGTGAGATATACCGTCTTCGCTTGAAAGCACAAGCGTTGGTTTGCCGTATTTTTCGCAAATGCGTGATGCCACTATACCAAGTACGCCAAAATGCCAACCCTCGCCCGAAACGACGATAACACGGTTGTATTGATATTGGTTTTGTTCAATAATATTTATAGCGTTTTTTAAAATATCCTTTTCTATTTGTTGTCGACGAACGTTATCGTCATCAATGGGATTAGCAATTTTTAACGCGTCCATAGCGTTGTTACATATAAGCAACTCAAACGCGCGATACGCGCTACCCATACGACCTGCCGCATTAATGCGCGGCACAATTCCAAACGATATCTTTGACGCGTCAATATCGGTGCGGTCAATACCTGCCATATTTAGTATGGAAGCGATTCCAACGTTTGGCGAGTGTTTGATTTTTGCAACACCTGCTTTAACGATAGAACGGTTTTCATTAATTAGCGGCATAACGTCGCCGATTGTTGCCACCGCAAGTATATCGGCATAGCGGTTAAGCATTTGTTCGGGTTCTTTATCATCAATAGCGCAAACAAGTTTAAACGCTACTTCTGCACCGCAAATTTCCTTAAACGTCGAGGGGCAATCGTTTCTGTGTGGGTCGACTATTGCCACGGCATCGGGTAAATTTTCGGGTGGTAGATGATGGTCGGTAACAACGGTGTTTATACCCAAACTTTTTGCATAAGCAATTTCTT
>JAFYQN010000183.1 GCA_017559885.1 Clostridia bacterium | reverse complement strand
CGGCAATATTACTGTTTTTTTATATTGAACGGGCATACGCGGCGCCTTTTGCTACGATAAGCGTGGGATTGGGAAGTTTTTTTGCAAGTAGAATTACATCTAAAAAAATCGGCGACAAAGGATATATAATCGGTTTAATTATTGGCGCTTTGGTTTTTGTTTTAATTACTGTTGTATCACTTGCGTTTGGAAACGGATTAACGCTTAATACCTTGTTTCATTTTATTATAATTATGTTATCATCGCTTGTAGGCGGTATATCAGGGGTGAATACAAAACCAAAAAAATACATATAAAAATGACCTTTCCTTTAAGGAAAGGTCTAATTTTATTGTGTTAGCATTTCAATAATTTTTGAATATATTGCAGATGGATTTTCTAAAAACTTTTCACGTATAAAACCTGCTTGTTCTTCATCGGTTATAAGCAATTTAACCGTTATAAAGGGTTTGCCGCCGTCAATAGCCGAACAACTTAAATACGTTGCGCCGTTTTCGTGAGTGATTTCAAAAGCGTTGTCTTTTGCGTTTTTAAACTTGGCAAACATTTTCATAACCGCCAAATATGCTCGCTCTTTAACAACGGAAGAAAGCGAATCTTTAAGTGTTTCGGCAGTGTTTTTACCGCTTGCTGTTACAACGTAATTTTGTTCATTTTCATCTGTTGCTACAATTTGACCCTTTTCGGATAGCGATACAATAGCGTCGCTTACCTCAAACGCGTTTGCAAGACCTTCATAGTGTAAGATATTTGCAAGCATCTCTACAGGTACAGGTTCATCAATTGCATTTAAAATATAACATATTAAAATTTTAATTTCGGCTGTACTAAACAATCCGCCGCGTGCAACGCCTGCACCCGAAGCATCTCTTTCCATACTTATCTCCAATAAATGATATTTTTATTATTATAATTTGAAAACATAAAACTTTCAAGTGTTATTTTGTATATTATTAGGCAAATAATCTTATTTTTGTTGTAATGATATTTAGATTGTGATAAAATAAAATAAAAAAAGTAAATGTACGTATTTTTGGACAAATGAAAAATTAAAATATACTTATATCAAGCTCTTTAAATGCATATTATTAAGAGAATATTAGTAAGGAGCGCTCTTATGAATATGCTAAAAAGATTTATACCACAATTTGTTTTTTTGGGAATTATATGTATTATTGCTGCGTTTGGTTATGTAAAAGACGATATAATAGGTGTAAACGCGGTACCGTTAAATTTAAAAACAGTAATAATAGATGCCGGTCACGGCGGGTTTGATGGTGGCGCATCGGCAGCAGATGGTACGGTTGAAAAGGATATAAACCTACAAATTTCTCAAAAGATTTGCGCTATGTTACGGCTCAACGGATATAACGTTATTATGACGCGAAATGAAGATACGGGCACCGAAGACGATGAATCACAGGCGATTGCTCGACGCAAAAAGAGTGATTTGTCTAATCGATTACAGATAATGAAAGATAACCCCGATGCTGTTTTTGTAAGTATACATCTTAACAAATTTACTACTTCGGCGGCAAACGGCGCGCAGGTTTTTTACAGTAAAAATTATAAGGAATCATACACCTTGGCAAATTCTGTGCAAAAAAGTATAGTGAGCCATATACAACCTGAAAATACGCGCGTTATAAAACAGGGAACTGATAGCACTTATTTGCTTAAAAATGCGGCAGTGCCGGCAATAATTGTTGAATGTGGTTTTTTAAGCAACAAAAACGAACTTCAAAAATTAAAAAATGATGATTATCAAACACAAATGGCTTTTGCCATAACGTATGGAATAATTGATTACTTAAAATAAAGGAGTTATTATGGCAGGGAAAATTAAAACGGTTTACGTGTGTAGTGACTGCGGTTACGAAACACCTAAATGGATGGGACAATGTCCAAACTGTAACGAGTGGAATACCCTTGAAGAACAGGTTGTATCAAATCAAAAGTCGAGTGTTTCTACACTCGCATCAATTTCTAAAAAAGCAATTGCCTCGGCAAAAAGTTTATCACAGATCGATATTACTGATGAACAACGTTATATAACAAATATTGGTGAACTTGACCGTGTGCTTGGCGGTGGAATTGTTAAAGGTTCGGTAGTGTTACTCAGTGGTGACCCAGGTATTGGTAAATCAACAATATTGCTACAAATATGTGAAAGCGTATGTGATAAATTAAATGTTTTGTATGTTTCGGGTGAAGAATCTCCTGTGCAGATAAAACTTCGCGCAAAGCGACTTGGAGTTTCGGGCAATAACGTAACCATAATTCCCGAAACCGATACACAGGCAATTTGTGAGTATATTATGGCGCAAAAACCAGACCTTGTAATGATTGACTCTATACAAACATTGCAAATCAGCGAATTATCATCATCGGCGGGCAGTATAGTACAGGTAAGAGAATCCACAAATATGTTGCTACGCACGGGTAAATCGCTTGGTATTCCGATTTTTATTGTAGGTCACGTAAACAAGGGCGGCGATATTGCAGGACCAAAAGTGCTTGAACATATTGTTGATACCGTGCTTTATTTTGAAGGCGAGCGAAATCAGTCGTATCGTATATTACGCGCTATTAAAAACCGATTTGGTTCTACAAACGAAATTGGTGTTTTCGAAATGCGTGACACAGGTCTTTGCGAGGTGGAAAACCCTTCGGCAATGCTGCTTTCGGGTAGGATGAGTAACGTATCGGGCGCTTGCATAACCTGCGTTATAGAGGGCACACGACCTATTTTGTCAGAGGTACAGGCACTTGTTACTACAACCGGTTTCGGTAATCCAAGACGTATGTCAAACGGTTTTGATTATAACCGTTTAAATCTATTGCTTGCTATACTCGAAAAGCGAGAAGGTTTATATTTTTCAAATTTAGATACATATCTTAACGTTGTTGGTGGTATGCGACTTGATGAACCTGCTTGCGATTTGGCAATTTGTATGGCGCTTGTGTCAGGACTGCGTGATACGCCGCTTGATGAAAAGTTAATTGCTTTTGGTGAGGTTGGACTTTCAGGTGAAGTGCGTAGTATTTCTCGCGTGCAAGCCCGTGTTAATGAGGCGGCGAGACTTGGGTTTACGCAGTGTGTTTTGCCTAAAAGTTGTATAAAGCAGATAACCAGGATACCTGACGGTATTGAGTTGATAGGCATTAAAAATATTAAAGAAGCGTTAATGTTAATAAGATAAAAAACAAACCCTGTAAGGAATTTTCCTTACAGGGTTTTCATTATGTAAAATTATTTTGTACCAAAAATTCTATCGCCTGCATCGCCAAGACCGGGGAGACTATACGCGTGGTCGTTATGGCAATCGTCAAGTCCTGCGCAATATACCGGT
>JAFYQN010000024.1 GCA_017559885.1 Clostridia bacterium | reverse complement strand
TTGCGAAAAATACGGTGTTACAATTTCTGCTTTCTGGTGCGGTTGGTCAGGTCCTGTTGTTTGGGATTTTTATGATGGTCAGTTGACCCTCGGTCTCGTACCGCCTGAATACCGCGCAATGCGTGTAAAAGAGCTTTGCGATGGCGCTGACTGGGCAAAGAAACTCGGTGTTACCGACGTTATTACACATATGGGTTTCATCCCCGAAAATCCAAATGACCCACAGTTTGCTCCTTTCTGCATTGCAGTAAGAAGTGTTGCAGGTCACCTAAAGAAAAATGATCAGTGGTTGCTTTTCGAAACAGGTCAGGAAACACCTGTTACAATGATGCGTTGCTTTGAAAAGGTTAATATGGATAACCTCGGTATCAACCTTGACACAGCAAACCTCATCCTTTATGGTAGAGCAAACCCTGTTGACGCTTTGGACGTATTTGGTAAATATGTTCGTAACATCCATGCAAAAGATGGTTTCTACCCAACAAACGGTCATTCACTTGGCGCAGAGACACGTGTTGGTGACGGTAAGGTTGACTTTAAGGCGCTCTTTAAGAAACTTAAAGAGCTCGAATATGATGGTTACGTTACCATCGAACGCGAAATTTGGAATGAGCAACAACAGCCTGATATCATTCACGCAAGAGACTATCTAACAGAAATTATCAATGAGGTTTACGGAGGATAAAACTATGTTAAAGGTTGGTTTGATTGGCGTTGGCGGTATTAGCGGCGCGCATATTCCTGCATGGTTAAATCTTGAGGGAGTAGAACTTGTTGCGCTTTGTGATATTAGACCCGAGCAGATGGAAAAATACCCCGATATAAAGCATTATACTGATTTTGATGATATGCTCGCAAACGAAAAACTTGACATTCTTGACATTTGTTTGCCTACATATTTACACGCTGATTATTCTATCAAAGCAATGGAAAAGGGTATTAATGTATTGTGTGAAAAGCCGATTTCTCTAAAGCGCGAAGACGTTAAGCGTGTATATGACGTGGCAGAGAAAAATAATGTTAAGTTTATGGTAGCGCACGTTATCCGTTTTTGGCGAGAGTACGAGTTTGTAAAGAGCGTTTACGAAAGCGGCAAATACGGCAAATTGCTTTCCGGTAATATGAAGCGCCTTAGCGCTTTCCCTGCTTGGAGCTGGGATAACTGGATGTTTGATGAGAAGCGTAGCGGTTTTGTGCCATACGACCTTCACATCCACGATTTGGACTATTTGGTTTACGCTTTTGGCGCGCCAAAGGATGTTAAGTCTTTCCGTAGCAAGAAGCCTGACCAGGATTACATAAACGTAACATACGATTTTGGCGATTTCTTTGTAAATGCTGAATCGTCATGGTACGCTAGTCCATATCCATTTACAGCAGGTTTCCGCTTCCAGTTTGAAGACGCTATTCTTTCAAACGAGGGACAGGGTCTAAAGATATATGAACGCGGCGGCAACGTTGTAAGTCTTGAAGAAGCTGCAACAGGCGACACAGGCGAAATCAATTTACCAAAGAGCGGCGCCTATGCCGAAGAGATTATCTACTTTACCGAATGTGTAAAGAATAACAAAGCGGCTAGCAAAGTAAAACCTGAAGAACTTGAAACAGTTATAGACATACTTAACAATCTGTGAGGACACTATGGAAAAACTAAGAGTAGCAGTAATAGGTTGCGGTAACATTTCGGTTATGCATCTTGATTCTATAAATGCTTTTGATGACGTTGAACTCGTAGCAGTTTGCGACATAAAAGAAGACCGCGCTATTGCCGCATCACAAAAATATGGCGGCAAGGTGTACACCGACTATAAAGAGATGTTTGCTTGTGAAAAACTCGACGCTGTAAACATTTGCTTGCCACACTATTTGCACGTGCCTGTTGCAATTGACGCTTTCAAAGCGGGCATAAACGTACTAAGCGAAAAGCCAATGAGTATTAAGTATGAAGACGCAGTTCGCGCAGTAGAAACTGCCGAGGAATGCGGTGTGCTTTACGGCGTTATTTTTCAGTGCCGTTACAACGCTCCATCACAACTTGTAAAACAGCGTGTGTTGGATGGTAAATTGGGCCCTGTAAAATGCGGCAGAACAACACTTACTTGGTATCGTCCTGATAATTACTACGACCACTCCGATTGGAAAGGCACTTGGGATAAAGAGGGCGGCGGCGTTATTATTGACCAAGCTATCCACTCAATCGACCTTGCCAACTGGATGATAGGTAGCAAACCGGTTGAGGTGCAGTCAACACTCCACAACCGTAACCACGAAATTATGGTGGTAGAGGATACCGGCGAAGGACTTATTAAGTACGAAAACGGCGCGTTGCTTTCATTCTTTGCAATGAACAACTACCTTTGCGATGACCCAATTGAGATACGTTTGCTCTGCGAAAACGGTAAGGCAACCTTCTCTTATGATCAGGCAACAGTTAGATATAATGACGGCACTGTAGAGACCGCATCAAACAATCCTGAAGATATGTTTAAATACACAGGCGGTAAGGATTACTGGGGTTTCCAACACGCAGTGCAAATCAGACAGTTCTTTAACGCGGTAAAAGGCGAGGAAGAACTTGAGATTTCAGGCAAGGAAGCGCTTAAAATTCAAAATATTATCTGTCAGATTTATGACAATAATGATAATCCGTTTAAAAAGTAATAAAAAAACCAATCGCAAATTTGCGATTGGTTTTTTGTTGTTAATCTACAGGTACATAGAAGACGTCTATTACGGTTTGCAACGTTGATTCTTCATCAGCATAAAATTCCACCCAGTTTTCACCTTGGGTAAGCGTGCCTTCAATAGATTTATATTCAAGCGAGTCGCCAAAGTTTGAACTTAGGCAGTTTTGTGATATATACGTTATTTGCGCAAATGAAACGTTGCTTGAAAAATAAGGGGACATAGCGTTATAAAATTTTGCAAGGTTTGAAAAATCTTTTAAAATTGCATTTCCCGTTTTATTCATAAGCGCCGATAAAAACTGTTTTTGTCGTTGCATACGGCGAGCGTTGGCTTCGGTATCGTCACCGCGGTATTGAATGTAGATGCGGGCTTGAGAACCGTTTAATTTAACCTTTTGTCCTTTGTTTACAGTTAATTTAGTTGAAGGTATGTTTTCAAGACTGGTTACTTCTACACCACCTACCAAGTCAGTAAGTTTTTCTACGCCCTTCATTTCCATTGTGACGTAAGAATTAATATTTATTCCGTAAAGAATTCGCTTTACGGAAGTTAACACGTTTTTACTGCTTTCTTCGGTAGAATTTCCGTAAGCGTATGCAAGACATATTTGTTCTTTTTTTGTTCCTGCAAACTTACCGTCTGAAGTGTAAAGATTAACCTCGGTCATTGTTTCGCGTGAAATAGGTATAATGCACGCTTTTTTTGTTTTTGTGTCAATTGTCGCTACAAATATAACGTCCGCTTGACCATTTTTACCACTACCTAAATTTTGGTTAACATTATCTCTGTCAATACCCATAACCAAAATACTAACAATATTTTTATTTAGTTTGTATTTTTTGCCGTTATAGGTTATGGTATCGTCATCCTCTATATCTACCGCGTCGGTAGAAATGTGCGTGTCATCTTTATGAAATTGTGATTTACCAATAAGTGATACAGTAAAAAACGTACCAACCAAAGCTAAAATCATTGCTAATACTACGCATAGTATTATTGTAAAAATCTTCTTAGTTTTTTTCATATTACCACCAACGTTTATGATTTAACGATAAGTATTATATACGTGATATTAATTTATGTCAATGTAAAAAAGTAGTGGAAAAAATAAGCGCGGTGTAGTATAATCAAATAATAACATATTCCAAACGGGGTGTTTTTGTGAAAATAATTATTGTAGGATGCGGAAAGATAGGCGCAACTTTGATAGAAAATCTTGAGAGCGAAGGACATGATATTACTGTTGTGGACCGTGATCAAAAGGTTATAGATGATGTTAGCAACATCTATGACGTAATGTGTGTTTGCGGCAACGCGGTCGATAACGACACGCTTGCCGAAGCCGAAGTGTCAAAGGCCGATTTGCTTATTTCGGTTACCAATTCCGATGAAATAAATATGCTTATTTGCTTTATTGCAAAAAAAATGGGAGCATCATACACAGTCGCGCGCGTTCGCAACCCTGAGTTTAACGATAAACGAATGGGTCAGGTAAAACAATATCTTGATTTGTCGTTGACTATTAACCCTGAGTTTTTGGCGGCTTTAGAAATTTTTAACGTATTAAAATTACCTGCCGCAATAAATATTGAAACCTTTTCAAGACGCAATTTTTCAATGATTGAGTTGTTACTAAAAGAGGGTTCGCACCTTGACGGAATGAGTCTTATCGACCTGCGTAAAAAGTACAATCTAAACTTCTTGATTTCGGTTGTAAAACGTGGAGATGAGGTTTATATTCCTGACGGTAATTTTGTTCTTAAATGCGGCGACCATATTTGTCTTACCGCCAACTTTACCGAAATTCAAAAATTGCTTAAATTGTTGGGACTTGCAAAAAAACAATCAAAAAAAGTGATGATTTTGGGAGCGACAACAACAAGTTATTATCTTGCAAAAATGCTTTTGCGTTCGGGTTCGGAGGTCACTATTATCGATAAGGATGTTAATAGATGCAACCAATTTGCCGAAGAACTTCCCGATGCGGTTATTATAAATGGCGACGGAGCCGAACAGGAAGTATTGATGGAAGAAGGAATAACCTCGGTAGACGCTTTTGTTGCGCTTACGGGAATGGATGAAGAAAATATTCTTATTTCAATTTTTGCCCAGTCACAAAATGTACCTCGTGTTGTGGCAAAGGTTAATCGAAACGAGTTATCGGCAATGGCTGAAAAGTTGGGACTTGATTGCATAGTTTCACCTAAAAAGGCGGTATCCGACGTAGTTACAAGCTATGCTCGCGCGCTACAAAACACTCTTGGTAGTAACGTAGAGAATATGTACAAGCTTATGGATGGTAGTGTAGAAGCGCTTGAATTTAAAGTGCAGTCCGACTTTAAAGGACAGCACATACCTCTTAAGGATATGAA
>JAFYQN010000182.1 GCA_017559885.1 Clostridia bacterium | reverse complement strand
CCTTTTTAATTTTGTTAAAATGAATATCCCACCACCGCTAACGCGGTCCCCCTCCCTTTAAGGCAAGGGAGGCACAATAGGAGATAACTTATATGCTATTTAAACCCGATGTTAAACTTCACGGTATAACCGATATTACCGTAGAACTTTTAAATGAGTATAATATTAAAGCACTTCTTTTAGACGTAGATAACACTATGTCTACTCATCACGGCGTAGTACTTACCGACGGTCTTATGGAGTGGATTGCTGCAATGCAACAAAGCGGTATCAAACTTATGGTGCTTTCAAATTCAAAAAAGGCGCGTATAGAGCCGTTTGCCGCTCGTATAGGACTACCTTTTATAAGTCTTGGTTGCAAGCCGTTGCCAAGCGGATATTTACGCGGTGTAAAAGCACTTGGCGAAAAGCGTAAAAACGTGGCGATTGTAGGCGATCAGATTTTTACCGATATTTTGGGTGGTAATACAGTAGGCGTAAAAACAATATTGCTTACCCCCATAAAACCAGAAGATGGTTGGAGTTTTAAAGTCCGCCGCAAGTTAGAAAAGAAACTGTATAAAAAATACGGTTTTAAAGATTAAGAGGTTATAATTATGTCAGCAAAATTTGGTCCTGCAGGTAACTCTGACAGTTTTTTTGAGATGGGGTATAAAGGCAGTTTGCACATACCCGAGTATGTAGAGCGTATGGGTCTTGACGCTTTTGAGTATCAATGCGGTCGAGGTGTAAATATTGGCGAAGACAAGGCGCGAGAATTAGGCGCTTTGGCGGCGCAAAAGAATATTGCTTTGTCACTTCACGCACCATATTATATATCAATGTCATCAGTCGAGGAAGAGAAGCGTCTTAACTCTATAAATTATATTATGGCATCTGCTCGCGCAGTTGATTTTATGGGCGGTAATCGTATTGTGGTACATACCGGTTCTTGCAGTAAAATAAGCCGCGAAACCGCGCTCGACCTTGCAATAGACACAATGAAAAAAGCCATTGCCGCGCTTGATGATGCAGGGCTCGGTCACGTGCATATTTGCCCTGAAACAATGGGTAAGGTAAATCAACTTGGTACTTTAGACGAAGTTTTAGCGCTTTGCAAAATAGATGAGCGACTTATTCCTTGTATAGATTTTGGTCATCTTAACGCGCGTGATTTGGGTTATTTTAAAACCAAAGAGGACTACAAAACTGTATTTGACAAAATAGAAGATGTTTTAGGATACGATAGACTGAAAACCTTTCATTCTCATTTTTCAAAGATTGAATATACAACAGGCGGCGAGAAAAAGCATCTTACCTTTGCCGATACGGTTTACGGACCTGATTTTGAGCCCGTAATTGATTTAGTTGTGCAAAAAGGATGCTCCCCAACCTTTATTTGCGAGTCAGACGGCACACAAGCCGAAGACGTAAAGAAAATGAAAGATTATTATAATTTAATAAAATAAAAAAGTAAAAGCATTCGGTCAAACCGAATGCTTTTTGCATTTATGATACCACGTTTTTAGGCGTTCCGTTTAAAAACGATTTTACGTTATCCTCGACAATATCAAGCAGTCGCTTGCGTGTGGCAAGCGGCGCCCAAGCGGTGTGTGGTGTAATGGTTAGGTTTTTTACCCCTAAAAGGCAACAATCTTTTGACATTGGTTCCTCATTTAAAACGTCAATTGCCGCGCCCGATAGTTTGCCGCTGTTTAGCGCGTCGGCAAGGTCTTGCTCGTTTACAATACCGCCACGCGCGGTATTTATAAAGAATGCGCCGTCTTTCGTTTTTGCAAAGGAGTTTTTATTAAACATTTCTTTGCTTTCTTCATTTAATGGACAATGGGGAGTTATTATATCGCTTTGTTTAAGCAGTTCATCAAGTGATACAAACTCTACGCGAGGGTCTTCTTTTGGCGTGCGTGTATGCACCAAAACTCTCATTTCAAACGAGAGCGCAATTTCGGCAACACGGCGACCTATACTGCCGTAACCGATAATGCCTATGGTTTTATCCTTTAGTTCATCGGTAGGAAAACACAATACAGCAAAGGTAGAGGATTGTTGCCAACCACCATTTTGAACAAAATTGTTATATTCGTTGATAGAGTTATAATGATTTAAAATATAGGCAAAGGTTTGTTGCGCTACGGCGCTTGTTGAGTAACTGCCCGCATTACAAACGATTATGCCACGCTCGCGCGCGGTAACAATATCTATATTATTATAACCCGTTGCCAATAGACCAATAAATTTAAGTTTGTCGGCTTTATTAATTATAGTTTTATCAATAATTGTTTTGTTGCACAAAATTATGTCGTAATCGTGCGCGGTATTTAAAAGTTCGTCACGCGATATATTGGGGTTATAAACAACATCACCGTATTTTTCGAATACGGTGATATCTAAATCATTATTTTGCGCTATGGTAGAACAATCTGCAATAAGAATTTTTATCATTGCTTTGGTGTCACTTTCTTTTTAGTGCCGTCGGGTTCAACAATATACATATTGTCAAGCTGAGCCATAAGACTACGCTTGTATCCCTCGATATATTCTTTTCTTAAAGCGGCTTGCTCAACCTTTTCTTCTTCGGTAAGCCCTTCGGCTTTTTGCTTGCGAGCAAGTTGGTTAATTCTATCTATTTTGCTTTGTTCCATATTAAATCTCGTTTCTGCCCTCAAGTGCTCGGGCGAGTGTGTATTCGTCGGCATATTCTAAATCGCCGCCTACGGGTATGCCGTAAGCAAGGCGAGTTACCTTTATGCCCATTGGTTTTACAAGACGTGAAATATAACTTGCGGTTGCCTCACCCTCTACAGTAGGGTTTGTTGCCATTATTATTTCTTTAACTGTGCCGTCGCTAAGGCGAGCCATAAGTTCTTTTATGCGAAGTTTATCGGGACCTACGTTGTCAAGCGGCGATATTACGCCGTGAAGCACGTGGTAAACACCGCTAAACTCGCGTGTGCGCTCAAACGCCATAACGTCACGAGGGTCTTCTACAACGCATATAACGCTTTTGTCGCGACGTTCATCCGAACAAATTTGGCAAACGTCTAAATCGGTGAGCGACTGACAAACCGAGCAAAAGTGTATTTTTTCACGCGCGTTAATAAGCGCGTCGGCAAACGCTTTTGCGCGCTCGGGCGGTTGTTCTAATATGCTGTAAGCCAAGCGTTGAGCAGTTTTTTTACCAATACCGGGTAAACGCGCAAACTGATTTACAAGTTCGGTAAGCGGAACAATGTTATAATTCATAATTAAAACATACCGGGAAGATTAAGACCGCCTGT